>NZ_LGUG01000004.1:2888747-2910216 GCF_001274715.1 Aneurinibacillus migulanus
TGAGGATTTGATTCGAAGTTGTACTGAATGAAATTCCTCCCTTACCGGATTCTTTTACTTATGAAATTGAAAGTAAAATAAAGGAAAAAGAATTAACGGACTTGGAAAACCGGAGAAAAAAGAAAGGGTTACATATTATGAAAAAACTAACTATTGCTGCAGCAGGACTAACAGCGGCCGTTTCTTTAGGGATTTTTGTTTCTCCAACATTTGCAAGCTATGTAAACAGCTTGTTTAACGATAAAGGCATAAAAACTGCTGCTGAGAATGGCTTTACACAGAAGTTAGATATGAAAGCAATGGATAAAGGCATCACCATTGAAGTAAAGGAAATCCTTGCTGATCCCTTGCAAATTGCACTCATCATCGATGCCAAAGATAAGGAGGGAAAAAAACTAACTGTTGATGATTTACAAGAGATAGAATGCTTTCTTACCGACAAATCAGAAAACAAAAAGTTTGAAAGAACAGATTATCCAGCTACCGGATGGTCATTTGGACCACATGACGATTATATTATAATTACGCGGGAAATGAATGACCTTTTTAATGAACAAAATCCAATGCCTGACGATATGTTCGTTCACCTCAACTTCCATAAGATTGGTAATACTGAGGGGAAATGGCAATTTAAAATCCCGGTAGATATGAAGAAAGCAAGCGCAGCTACCAAGTTAATTTCCATTAATAAAGAATACACATCCTTGCAAGGGCTATCTTTTAATTTTAAAAATATCGAATTTCTCCCTAGTGCAACCCGCATAACACTCGAAACAAAGCAAACAAAAGAATGGAAGGAAAAAACACAAAAAATCTCCAAAGAAAGAGGGTTTCGTGATGATTTGAATAATTTGAAGGAAGGTGACGATTTTACGCCTTTCTATGCTGCCCATGCTTTAAAAAGTACCGGTTTTGCCTACCAGCTTCTTGATGAGCAGGGTAATGTTATTGTCGCTCGTGATAATGTGTTAAGACAAATAGGCATTCAGAAAAATGAAAATCCGATTAGTGGTTTAGGCGCAAAAGAATTACCTGATGGCAGTACGAAACATTTTGATTTGTTTCTCCCAATTAAGGACAAAAAACTGCTTACACTTAAACTATACGCTATCTACACGAACGAAGTGACGGACTTCCAAGCTAGGCTAAATTTAGCAAACCTTAGCAAGAATCCCGTCACCCAGAAGGATACCTTTGGAAATACATTCACCTTTAAGGATTTCACATTAAGAGAAAGGGACGAGTATAGACAAGGTAATCGTAAAGACATAATTAAAGTTAAAGATGGAGTGATTAAATTTGAGGCAACATTAGCCAAGGATATCGTAGATACCGATGTCTGGTCGGCAAAGGATGACACAGGAAAAGGATATCGTGCATATCCAGACTATCCGGGTTATTGGGATGATAATAAAACGGTAATTACGAAGGATGAAAATGGTCTTGTGCATTTGAGTGGAGAGATTTATATC
The DNA here is from genome assembly GCF_001274715.1 of Aneurinibacillus migulanus. Classification (GTDB taxonomy): domain Bacteria; phylum Bacillota; class Bacilli; order Aneurinibacillales; family Aneurinibacillaceae; genus Aneurinibacillus; species Aneurinibacillus migulanus. The sequence goes on from NZ_LGUG01000004.1 coordinate 2,890,220, forward strand.
AACAAGATAGGGCATCAGCCGAAGGAACTTACTTTGAGCTATCATATTGTAAAAAAACAGCACCGAGATGTTGACTGGAAAGTGGATATCCCTTTAGGTAAATAAAGGAGAATTGCCCCTGTTTTTTCTATATAGAGGTCTCGTCATATCGCTATGAGGCTAAATTTTTTAAATATTCACAAAACGATAAAAACATGGTTGTTTACCTTGTTTTAGAGAAAGGATCGCAAAACCAATCTTACGCTACGATTTAAACAACTACGGATATCATGCGCAAACGGGCAAAAAAGTGGATGAAAAAGAGCTTGCTTCTGTGCAATCAAAAAAGAGTCAGAGATTCCGTCCTGGGTCGACAATGGTATATGGATCAGCAAGCTCTAGCACCGCTTCTTGTATATGCATGGGATCACTTAAACGAGTTTGGTTATGTGGATGCTCTGACAGGTGAATATATCAAGCAACCTATTGACCAGGAAGACGAATAAAGCAGTCAAGCCCCGCTATTTATACGGACAGCGGGGCTTCACCACATCGCGGATTTAAAACGCTAAGTAAGCGCGGACAGAAAAAATCCTGTTTTTACCACATTAAGGGGGTGTAAACGGCTTTCCTCGCCTTCTTTCTGATCAATCAAAGTAAGAGAATGGCTTCCCATAGGAGATCTGCTTTGGAAAACGGATCACCAAAGAATTATATTCCTTTGTACTGAATAAATAGGCTTCATGCCAGGCACCTTCACCACTCATCCCCTTGATATCAAGAGCTATCTCGATTCGCTGTTGCACCTCCATTTTATTCCTCCAAAAGATTCGTTATTCTTTTATTCGATGTTGATGGTCAAAAATCCTTTATAAAGTGTTTCCACAGCATCGACGAGAACGAGGCAGGCCGTGATAGGAGCGGAACGGAATATAAAGAAAGAGAGGCTACAAGTCACTGTAAAACTATCTTTAAGTCAAGCTATTTAAGCTTCAGGTTCATATTATTTCATATGGTGACTACAAATTAAATCGTGTCCCTGTTTAAGTTGGGCACTAGGCTGCAAAAAATATATCATATTTAAGCACTCTTAGATAAGGGTGCTTTTTCTTTTGGGAGGAAAAATACGTTAGTAAATGCAAACGGGATGCAGACACATACATAAGAAAGGAATGAGGACTATGTAACCTGTTAAATCGCACAGGATATTTGTCTCCAAAGGAGTTTAGAGAAGCTCTATCTTTAAAAGCGGCATAATGGTCTGGACTTTAAGGGTTTATTAAGCTATGTTATATGATTGGCGATAAATTTTCACTAAGTCAAGTTGAACTTAAAACTGATCTAAAATGATTTAATAAAAAGGAGATTAGTGATGTTGCCACTTAAAGAGGAGGTGATATAAGTGTCAAAGCAATTGATTGGTAAACTTCTTATTATTTTAGGTTTTGTACTCATGATGGTAAAGGTTGTATTTTTCCCGTCCTATGAGTTCAGCTATATCTTTACTTTGATTTCACTTGGACTCTGCTTCATTGGTTCTATACTTATTCCTAATTACTCTACAAAAAAGGACAAAAAATAAGAATCTAAATAGAAAAGTCATTATAAATGTAGATCAAATCACACTTATATATTTTTTAATAACTTAACGATAATATTTACGGAAATAGCATTTTAACAAGACGATAATTCGTTTTTATCGAGAGGTGTTTTAGTGAATTAGAAACAATTAGAACAAGAAGTAAAGAGGGAGGGTAGCTATGTCAACACTTGAAAAGGCCATTATCATAGCAACAAAAGCGCATGAGGGTGTAATCGATAAAGGTGGAAATCCTTATATACTACACCCACTGAGAGTAATGATCAAACAAACAAGCGAAGAATGTAGAATTGTTGCAGTACTACATGATGTTGTTGAAGATACAGATATATCTTTAACCGATTTAAGAAATGAGGGTTTTAGTGAAGATATAATTCTGGCAGTTGATGCATTAACAAGAAGAAGCAATGAATCCTATATGGAATTCATTAGCCGCTGCAAACAGGATGCTATGGCTCGTCTAGTTAAATTAGCAGACATTGAGGATAATAGTGACATGAGCAGAATTAAGAATCCAACACAAAGAGATTATGACCGGTTGCAAAAGTACAAAAAGGCGAAAGATGAACTGTTAAGTTAAAAGGTTCATTATAGATAAGTCAATTTTAGTTATGCAGTCCAGAAGTCTCTAGATATGAAAGTACTTCTCAAAAACAACAATGTAGATAATCCGGTTCTTGTTTAGCTGTAATAATGAAAGTACTAAACACAATATAAAAGAACTCTTGCTGTCCTTATTTGTATTTCAAATGACCGTAGTTTGCGTCTATCAAAATTCAATGTGTGGTTTCTTTGTTCAACGAAATAGGTTAATGAAAGATAAATAACTGTAAAGGATGGGAGAATTGAAGAAGAAACTTTGGATTTCTGTTCTAATTTTAGCAATAACTATTGGTGGTTTTTATTCCTTTGTGAAAGTTAATCCACCATTGGGTATTGGTACACTTGCTTCAAGCGAAGATAAAAAATCAGTTGTTGTTGGAATTGGTAATAAGGGCTTTCGTGAAGTGAAAATAGTAGATGTTTCAGTTAATAACAATGAAAAACCATCAAAAACAAAAGCACAGGTTAGTAATGCTTTACAAGGTTTCATCATAACTGATGATTATAATAATAAGGAATCAATAAAATATGGATTTAAGAATATAGAGGATGTAACTATTAAGGTAGGCACATTTTCTTCTTCTTACTTTAAAAAATTAGATGATGGTACTGCTACTAAAAACGATAAAATTTATGGGATTAGTGTTATTCATAATGAAGCAATAAATAGGGTTAATATAAAATATAGCTATCTTGGGATTTCGTTTAATGAGACTGTGTTCTTGAACTAAAGCGTAAAGGGGGCGTTAGTTTACAAAAATGGGGGAACCCTGATTGATGGAGGGTCCCTAAATATTTATGCAATTATTAATATTAAAATTTAACAAAGCCTTATAAAAGGGATGAAAACCAGTCTAATTAGGCTGGTTTTTTTACATATCTCTGGTTGTTAGCTGCCATTAGACGCTCATTAAACTGGTTATTTGCTAAAAAACGTATTACCAATTAACAGAAATACAAAGGATTTCGATATTACTTAAATTCTTTGTTCTCTAATATAATCACCTTTGCATTTGTCGATTTTCCTACTTGTTTCGTGTGCTCAACCAATCGAATAATATCGTTACAGCATTGTTTGGCACCAAAAACTAATAAAGGTACACCAATGAAATCGATTTTTAATCCTCTAGAAAGGAATCCTCCAATTGTCATAGCAAACGGTACAGTTGGTGATGTGTTAGAAAAAATTATTTTTTCATGAACTTTATATTTATCTTGTAATAATAAACTTAAGTTTTTTAAAGCTGGAACAACAAGTTTGGAGGATTTTCGACCAATTGTATAGACGGAATTTCCATCCATATCTGTCCCTTGAAAAATAATCTTTCCCATGTCAGAACTGGTCAACTTATTGAAATAGTTAACATTCAAGATTTCTTCTTTAGTCAGCTTTCGATCAGTCGGCAATTTTTTTAAATGATATGCTGCTGCTAGGGCAGTGGTATGGGTTCCACCATAATCATTATATATATAAATCACAGTATCATCCTTTATGATTTATCTATTTATATTTATTATTGTCATTTATACGAGATCCTATCCAGAAAATCTCCATCTACCCTTAGAGACAGCATTTTTCTTTACATAGAGAATGTTATCAAATCAGATGTATATAGCGTTTTTATGTATGAGCTAATCTCTAATCGACTCTAATGGTATCGAATTGGATTTTGGCACACGTCTTGCTTTTACTTGACCTTCTTAATGCACTTGTAGGGCCCGATAGTTGAAACAATCATTTATTCCATAATATCAATCTTATATCTTGACCATTTTTTACCCCTTATGATAAGAAAGTAATAGAGGTGAAATCATGTTTGCACTAATGACCAGAGTAATTATTCTCTCAGATATTCTCAATTTAGGTTTGCCGGTAGGCCAAGAAGCTTATATTATTGCACATAATCGTAGAGTTGATGTAGCCTATCAATATCTTATCCGTATTCCGGCAATCCAGAAGGAGTTTTGGGTGGTAGAGAATGACATCAAGCCTTTAACTGAAGCAGATACGGTGAAGGATTATTCCTGCGAAGTTGAAGAAGTGCTCATTGATGTGGCATTACAAACGAAACAATTTAATATCATTAAACGGTTGAAAGACGATAATAAGGCTGATCGTTAGTGTCAGCCTTATTTTTATATTTCTTTGCTGACATGGAGATTTAAAATTAGAAACGGGAAATTTACCAAGCCCAAAAATAAAAGTGATACGAAGTCGAAGTCGAGAGACAAAAAGGATACAAACAAGGGCATATTTCAATACAAGAATTCTTATATAGGCGGTAATAGTGCAGTTGGGAACATTCTAAATAGACTACTAAGTGATGATCAATTAAAACAATTTTCACTTGAATATCGTGAAACATCCAGCAGCTATTAGCAGAATAACAAATTTCATTGAAAAAGCCCTTCGGAGCTTATTTTGAAGGACTAACGTTTCCTAATTTTAACACATTAATTTATGCAACAACTTTTATCCAATAAATTGTGCCAATTGCTTATTAAATTTATCATGCTCTTCCCACATTAATCCGTGACCACTGTATTCGAACGGCACAAGCATAGAATTTTTAATCCCTTTGTTCTGTGCTACAGCAAGTGGAAATAGACACACTTTGTCATGAACACCATGAAAAATTAAAGTGGGAACGTTTATTTTTCCTAGATCAGAAAACAAGCTTTCATCTCTAAGCGAGGCTAGAACCGCCGCCGTGGACCAACCTGCCGCCTGTAAGCCCAACTGAAAGAACCAATCTGAGAAAGGCCCAGTTACATGCTGGAAGAAAAACATGTCACCAAATCCCTCCAACATTTTTGGTCGATCATTATACGTTTCCTGAATGAGTTTATTTACATCCTGCTTAGGTAATCCATATGGAAAATCAGGACGTTGAGTTAGGCTAGGAGCTGCCGCGCCGAATAAAGCAAGCTTGGATACCCCATATCCTTTATGACGAGCCATGTATCGAACGGAGATCGCTCCTCCTACAGAGTGTCCCGCGAGTGTGAAATTTTGTAATTCAAGCGTGTCTACCACAGCTCGCACATCGTCTGCCAATCGATCGTACGAGTAGTCTCTCCAAGGCTTATCTGATTTACCGAACCCTCTGATATCCACTCCGATACACCGATACCCCATTGCGGGAAGTATATTAAACTGATATTCAAACAATTTATGATTTGCTGGCCAACCATGTATAAATAAGATTGGTTTTCGGCCTCCTCGGTTAACATCTTCTACATAAATTTTTACATCTGGTTCTACTCGAACATAGTATCCCACATGGATTCCCCCAATTAGTAAATCTCGTCAGAAATACGTTATTCATTTGAGCTTAAATGGGTGAATACCCCATCTATTTTTTAAACTATATAAGTTATGGTTAATATTTTGACATGGTAGCGTGGTTGGAAGTAGGAGAGATGGAGAAAGAAGAGGGTGGATATGCCCTGCGCCCCGGCAGAAAAAAGGCGGACGTGTCTTTTTCCGACCGCTCCCGCCCACCGCCCTTTCTTTTTTTCTTACCTCTCACCACAAGAATTTGTCGATTTATCAAATCAGGTGTATATATACTCACCTTTTATTTTGAGTCGTTAGAAAAAGAAGTGTTTTCTCATGTATATAAATCCAAATGATCTTGACAATAAGCTATCGAGTAAGTTATATTTTGATTAACTTTATCTAAGGAGAGATTTTGATGTCGGCGGTAGTTCTTAACTAAGAAATTCCATACAGAGGTTTTTGGTAAACCATTCAAAATTTTGCTGGTTCAGCAATGTTTATTTGTGATGGTTAATTAATGACCTTGGAATTAGTTAAGAACAACGGATATCATACAATGCCTTAGGTGTATACCTATCATTGCGCCCACATCCGTGCTGAGTTCAGCGCGGATTTTTATTTTATTGGGCACTTTTTTAGGTATCAACAAAAGGGCGGAGAATGACTATCGTTCATTCTTCGCCCTTTTTATTTTTTTATAAGGGAGCGATCAATCATGAATGAAAAAACGTTACGGAGATTGGAATACGACAAAATTAAAGAGACGCTTAAAGGATATGCCATTTCGTACATGGGAAAAAAACATGTTGAACACATGATCCCTATGACATCTGGGAAAATTTTGCGAAAAAAACTAGACGAAACGGCTGAAGCCAAATCATTGCTTCAGTATGGCGCAAGTGTTCCCATTCCTTCGTTGGAAGGAATCGAAAATATTCTAACGCTTTTGGGAACGGGCTATGTGTTTAGCGAAAAAGACTTTTCTCATATTCATCAATTCCTGACTAGCTGCGCGCAATTAATGAAATACATGGCAGCCAAATCTGATGTCGCACCTCGTGTCAGCACATACGCGGCATCTATGTATACCATGAATAAATTGAAGTCGGAAATTGAGCAGAGTATCCACCATGGGCAAGTCATTGATACAGCAAGTAAGGATTTAATGAAGGTACGTAAACGTATTTCTGTTATGGAAGAACGCCTGAAAAGCAAGCTAGATTCTTTGATAAGCAAATATCGTTCTATCCTGCAAGAGAATGTAATCAGCACACGGAATGGACGCTACGTTATCCCTATCAAAAAAGAATATCGAAAGCAAGTAACGGGGAGGGTGCTGGATGAATCGGCAAGCGGTCAAACGGTATACATGGAACCAAATGAAATCAGTAACCTTCAATTTGAGATTACAGCACTAAAAGCGGAGGAAGAACAAGAAGTAACGAAAGTACTGATTCGATTATCAGCCCTAGCAGAAGAGTCTGCTCATGAGCTTCAGGTGAATGTAGAGACGGTGGGTACCTACGATTTTCTCTTTGCAAAAGCAAAATATGCGCTGGCAATCGCTGCTTCCAATGTAGAAATAAATGAGGAAGGGATCATCGAGCTCCACGAAGCTAAGCATCCTTTACTTGGCAAACAAATGATTCCTTTGAATTTCCAAATAGGATACAAGTATAAATCCCTCATTATCACGGGGCCAAACACAGGAGGAAAGACACTCACGTTAAAAACCGTCGGCCTATTAACTGCCATGGTACAGTCGGGTTTGCTGGTACCGGTGCAGGAAGGAAGCAAGTTTTCTATTTTTAGCAATATAGCCGTGGATATCGGCGATGGGCAAAGTATTGAACATGCTCTTAGCACATTTTCTGCTCATGTTCATAATGTCATTGACATTTTGAAAATCACTGACCGTTCAACACTAGTGCTAATCGATGAAATGGCTTCCGGTACGGATCCAGGGGAAGGCGTTGGCTTGTCTGTTGCCATTCTCGAAGAACTGCACAGGAGAAAGGCAACTGTAGTAGTGACTACACATTTCAATGAGATCAAAAATTTTGCCGCTGTCACACCTGGTTTTGAAAATGCTCGTATGGAATTCGATACTGAAACACTTCAACCTTTGTATCGCCTACGAATAGGAGAAGCGGGTCAGAGTTACGCTTTCTCGATTGCCCTAAAATTAGGTATTCCATCTGAGATTATTCAACGGTCTCGCGAAATTACCACGAGCGGTTTTTCTCCTGATATTCTGCAGAAAAATTGTACGAATGAAACAAGTGAGAGCAATAGTAAGAACGTAAGCGCACAATCAGAATCACAGCTAAATGAGGACAAAGAAGTTCATGAAGAACCATCCGACAATAGAAGAGCGTCTTCTGAGACTGTAAAAGCTTTTGAACTAGGGGATTGTGTATACGTTTCTTATTTAGGAAGAACCGGTATTGTTTTTCAAAAGGAGGACTCAAAAGGCAATGTCGGAGTAATGATTCAAAAACAGAAATACAAAATCAATAAAAAGAGACTTGTCTTACAAATTGAAAGCAAGGATTTGTATCCGGAAGATTACGATTTGGATATTGTTTTTGAAACAAAGGAGAACCGGAAAAAGCGAAAATTGATGAATCGTAAGTATGTAGAAGGCCTTTCTATTGATACAAAACGGGAGGAGTGAAAACGCAATGTACACGAAATGGGCATGGATGATCGCATAGAGCAATTTTTTGCGAAAAGCGGATATTGTACATTAGTGATGATGACCTCTTGAATGTTTCACTGGAATTTCTCTTACAAAGGACGAAGCATATTAGTCATGTATAATATGCTTCATCCTTTATTACATGAAAAATTAAAGTGTAGGGAAGTGTAATTTTAGTCGATGAGAGTGAAAACGAACTCTTCCACGTCTTTACCACGTGCGTTGGAAAACCCGCTATCTTCGCCTGAGACTGTGAATCTTAATAGAGCTTTTTTAGATCCATCCTAACGACTTTAAGTTCTTTTTCCTGTATAATTTCTTGGAAGAAGTTCTTCAGAACGTTTGTTATTTCGGAAATATATTTATATAAATGTGTATTACAGAGCAGAAAAAATAATAAGTGAGTAAAAGGAGTGCTTCTCAGAATCTCGAATAGAGCACTTACCATTATGTCTAAGAAAATGTGCGTATGTACACCCCAATTGCTTAATTATTCAGCGATGGTCTTCCCACTTTTTATTTGCCATAGCCATGGATTTCTTTACTCCTCTTAATCCACCCGTACGACCGATTTTTATATGGATGACTTTGCAAGTTCAACTGGACTTGATTTTAATTTAAATTGGCTTTCCACCTCCTTTTCATTAATGTCTAAGTTAATGATTTATAAAAAAAACCACCATCTTGCATTAATTTACTAAATATTAATAAATATTTAATTAATGAAAATATTGCTAATAGAATTTCTTCGTGGTAAATTAGTTATAAAAAACGAAGTGTATCCTTCATTTTTGAATGAAAAGTAAGTTTAAACTTCCTTATTCTATTGTAGGAGGAAATCAAGTTACCGTGACTGCTCAGAGGATTGATGACATGTTTTATATGGAGTAAATGTTGTGAAATTCTTTATCAAAAATGTATAAGGGGAAGTTAAAATGGAAAAGAAAATCGATAGCCTGCATGAAAGGGCCTTTGTCATTGACGCTCATTTTGATCTTTTGATGGATGTAGAGATTCAGCGCGCAAAAGGCCGGAGAAAAGTCATTGAAACGGATTATCTGCCTGGCTTCAAAATGGGTGGGATAAATCTTATCGTTGCATCCATTTTTATTGAAAGTGAGTTTCTGCCAGAAATGGGGCTGCGCAAAGCGTTGGCCCAAATTCATTCATTGTATGAAGAAATCGATGAATCACCTCATCATATTATGATTTGCAAAACGTATGAAGATATATGGAAGGCAAAGCAAGAGAATAAAATTGGATTTCTTCTATCATTTGAGGGAATCGAACCTATTGGCCATGATATAAGACTACTAAGGATTTTTTATGAATTAGGTGTCAGGATTGTAGGACTTGTATGGAGCCGGCGAAACTATGCTGCGGACGGAAGTCACTTTACACCTGTTCGTGAAGGGACAAAAGGCGGCTTGACCGCTTTTGGAATCGAGGTTATTGAGGAAGCGGAAAAGCTTGGAATGTTCATTGATGTTAGCCACTTAAATGATGAGGGTGTAGCCGATGTATTAAAAACGGTCAAAAAGCCGGTGATTGCCTCCCATTCTAATGCACGAGCCTTAATGCCGATAATGAGAAACATTAGCGATGAACAAATGCAACAAATTGCTGCAACAGGCGGCGTTATCGGGATTAATGCCGCAAGCATTCTTGTCGCCGAAAGTGATGAAAAATCTAACCTAGAGCATTTAATCAATCATCTGGATCATATGGTTAAAGTAGTTGGAGTTAACCATGTTGGAATCGGCTTGGATCTATGCGACATGGTCATGAAATATGTCTCGCCTGATAATTTCGGAAAATTTGAACGAATTCCGTTTGATGTTGTCAAAGGTCATGAAAGCTTCAAGGAGATTACACAAGAGTTAATTAAACGCGGATACAAGGATGAAGAAATTGAAGGCATATTAGGTAATAACTTCTTACGTGTATATAAGGAGGCTTTTAAGTGAACGCATTCATAACAAGTGAAGCGGCCATCCTGGCGTTGTTAACTTCGGTTGTTGCCCTATCCTTTTACATTTTGCGCTTTAAATGGGCAGTATGGATTGGACCGGCTTTAGCCTCCGTTGTCATTGGGATTGCATTATCAAATCTTAACATTTTGCCTCACTCCCATAAGGTTTACGAAGTATTCATGACCTACGCAATCCCGCTATCATTGACGATGATGCTACTAAGCGTCAATCTAAGAGAATGGATACAGCTTGCCAAAAAACCATTGCTTGCGATGGGGTTTGCCGTTGGAAGTGTAGCTGTTGTCACAATCGTTGTAAGTATCTTTTTAGCAGCGAAAATTCCGGAAGGTTGGAAAATTGCTGGCATGTTAATCGGGACATATACGGGAGGAAGCTCGAACTTAACGGCAATTGGTACAGGATTAAATGCAACTCCGACAACGTTTGGCAGTGTAAACGCGGCTGATTACGTTGTCGGTATTCCGTCTTTATTATTCTTTTTTGCCTTACCATCAATTGTTGCAAGATCAAAATGGTTCCAAAGGTGGTGGCCGTACTCATTACAGGAGGCAATGGACGGAAAGGAAGAAAGGCAGGAACTTTTCGCTAAAAAGAAATGGTCGATCACTGATATTGCTCTTCTTTTTGCTATTGCATTTATTGTAACAAGCTTTTCAACTTACTTATCAGGCTTCTTCCCAGAGCTATATTCGAGTGCGATGCGAATTATTTTTGTAACCACATTTGCGATTATTTTAGCCCAGTATAAGCCGGTTCGTAAACTGAAAGGAAGTGTAGATTTAGGTGTTTTTATTGCATTATTTTTCCTCGTCATTATCGGACTCAGTATTGATATTAAAGCTTTTGCAAACTCTGCGCCGCTAATCACTGTTTTTTGTTTTTTTGTAATATTCGGTTCTTTTCTGTTGCATGTCTTGTTATGTCGTATGTTTAAAATTGAATATCAATATGTGCTCATTTCTGTTGTTGCCTCCATTGCCGATGGTACGACTTCCGCGATGGTTGCCGGATCGGCCAAATGGCATTCGGTTATCGGGACGGCGATCATTTTAGGTTCAATCGGGTCTGTATTAGGAAACTATATAGGACTTGGAACTGCTTATTTGATTAAAGCTATTATCGGCGCATAAAGCAGAGCAAAGCAATCTATACACTTGTCCACTAAAGCAATGAGTAAGCTTGAAGTATGGTGGTAGAAACTTGCGAACAATTAAAAATAATGTGAGGGGTTTTGGAGGATGCTATCAGACCAAAATATGTTTTCATACTATAAGTCTGGAATTCTTTCAGCAAAATTATTTCTGGAAGCCGATTATGTTTATGTTCAAGAAAAAGATGTATTTACTTCAGAATGGAAAAATATTGAACATGCTACAGAGCATAACTTACTTATCCCACTTGAAGATGTACTGAAGGTTTGGCAAGAGTCCAAACAGGTTTCATGGGAGCAGAAGAAAGTCAATCTTCCATCAGGTTACTGTTTCCATTTAATGAAGGATTCGTTCGTTAATAACGACAATTATAAGAAGTTTGTTATGCCTGAGCGTAAACAGCCGATAGACGTTGTGATTCATCATAATGAAATTATTGCATTTTTATACCATGCCCGCGAAGATAGCGTTATTTTAGTTAAAGAGGGATATGAATTTTTTACTCCTCTGATACTGTGGGAAGATGTATCTAAACCTGACTATCTTGTTCAGCACTGCGGTACACATTACGTTAAAATGAGAGATGGAGTCAAGCTCGCAACAGAAGTGTGGCTTCCCAAGGAGCTGTCTTACGAAACGCCGCTGCCCGCAATTTTGCTCAGAACTCCTTACGGAAGAATGATGCACGGTTTAAATAAGCTCCGGTTTGTACAAAGAGGGTTTGCCCTTATTTCGCAGGATATCCGCGGTCGTGAGGAATCAGAAGGCGAATGGATGCCGATGATTCATGAAATAGAGGACGGCGATGATACATTAAATTGGATTGCCTCCCAGCCTTGGTCTAACGGCAAAATCGGCATGATCGGCGGTTCATATGGTGGATTTGTTCAATGGGCGGCAGCCGCAAGTGGAAATCCCCATTTAAAGGCGCTCGTCAGTTTGGTGACGGCCGGCAGTCCTTTTGGAGATGTGCCGCGAAAGGGCGGGACGATATTATCTGGAACGCTGGCATGGACTTTCATGATGGTGGAACGAAAAATGAATCCGAAGGCAATGGAGCGTGATGATTGGGATGAGGTTTTAAAAATCAGACCGCTAAAGGACATCCCGCTCAAGGTACTTGGAAAAGAGGTTTACTTTTGGAATGAGTGGATGAAACACTTTGACAACGATGAGTTTTGGAAAAAAGCAAACTGGTCCCTTTGTGGCGACAAGATCGATGTTCCATCTCTAATCATCTCTGGATGGTATGATGATAACGGGGGCGGCACAACAGAAGCATGGGACATGATGAACCGCTATAACCGGAAACATCAGCGATTAATACTTGGCCCATGGCATCACAGTGCCAATTCCACCCGTCAGATTCACAACGTTCAATTTGGCGAAAATGCGATTCGATATGACTTAGATGTTCTTTTTCAAAAATGGTTTGACCGTTTTTTAAAAGACTGTGAAAATGGAGTGGAAAAAGAATCGCGTGTTCAATATTACATGATTGGCGAAAATAAATGGAGAACTGCTGAACAATTCCCACCTGAATACGTGGTATATAAAAAATTCTACTTACATAGTAACGGGAATGCGAATACAAGCAGCGGCGATGGTTTCCTAAATGAGGAGAAGCAAGGTAATGAACCGGTAGACAAATATGCTTTTAACCCGGAAGATCCTACTCCATACTTGATTGATATATCTGAAAATGAATGCAGTGTCCCGGAAAATTATCGGGAAGTGGAAAAACGCGAAGATGTATTAGTATATGAAACAATGCCTCTTGAAAAGGATGTTGAAATTGCCGGTGACATTTATGCAGTCATTTATGCGGCAAGCTCTGCTAAAGACACAGACTGGGTCGTAAGATTGACGGATGTAGATGAAAAAGGAAACTCGATTCGTCTATCAGACGGTATTATCCGTGCCCGTTATCGCAACACTTTTGAAAAATCAGAGCTGCTTGAGCCAGGAAAAGTTGAAAAATATGAAATTAAAATGACTAAAATCGCCAACTACTTTAAAATAGGCCACCGCATTCGTATATCGATTACATCTGGAGCCAAAAACCTAGCTTTTCCTAACCAAAATACAGGAAATGATCCAGCAGTTGATTCAGAATTTGTGATTGCAGAGCAAACAATTTATCATAGTTTGGAGTATCCAAGTTGTGTAAGGCTGCCGGTTATTCAGAGATAAGCTTTGGATTTTGAAAGAGAAATTTACTTACTATATACATCTGATTTGATACATCGACAAATTCTTGTGGTGAGAGGGAAGAAAAGAAGGAAGGGCGGTGGGCGGGTCGGAAAAAGACACGCTGGTCTCTCTTCTGTCGGATCGCAGGGCGCATCCACCCTCTTCTTTTTTCCGAATCTCCTCCTTCCAACCACACTCCCCTGTCAAACTATCAAGTGTAATTTATATAGATAAGTTGTTTCCTGTATTCTTACATGAATCTTCTTGACATCCCAGGGAAGACTTCTGGACAATCCTTCGGTAGCCTGCTTGGTGGACAACAATGACAGGGTGGACAGCAGTTACAGGGCTTACAGCAATGAGAGGGCGGACAACAGTTGCAGGATGGACTGCAATGAGAAGGCGGACAGCAGTTGCAGGGTGGATTGCAATGAGAAGGTGGACAACAGTTATGGGGCTTACAGTGATGACAAGATTTTACCACTGGCATTGCTCCTTTCTAAAAGTGTTTTATACTATTCCATACTATGAAAGTATACTGACAGTTGCTATAAACGGATTACTATCTTGGAAGTATATTATATCAAGGGTGTTGATTATCCAGTACGATCCAGAGTGGATAGCCACCACACCGTGCCCCAAACGGGCGTCGGTTCGTCTCCCGCACGGAAGCGTAGAGGGCCGCTTTTTGCCCTGGCCAGGCGGGACCGCAAAACATCTGGGCAGACACGAAGAGGGAGACAGTTGCTGTCCTTTCTTCTGCCGGATCGCAGGGCGCATCCACCTTCCTACCACACTTCCCTGTTAAACTATCAAGTGTAATTTATATAGACGTTCGTTAGGAATTAATTAATTTGTACTTTTTGAAAGGAGAGAGGGCTTTTGAGAACGGTTAAACTAGCTCGTGCTATAGACAATGAGGAATCCAGACAACTAGCAGAATGGCTAGAAAAATACATATTCCCAAATGACTTTCTTGAGGATAAATACTTCGAGTCCTATACTGTTTTGTACTCAGCTGATTTAAAGCGTTATTTTACGTTGTTTCAATCAATTGTCCATAACCCAAAACCAGCTACCTTCTCCCCGGAAGATGTAAATGATGCCTTATTAAAAGCCTGTAACATACTTAACGTCAATGAAGGCTGTAGATATTTTAATGTAAACGTACACGATAATATTGCAAGGACGATAGATAGTATTGGCAAATACAGCTTAAAGAGACACGATACTCCTGCTTTGTTTCCATTGTATTATTTGTTAACTGAGAATAGAGCCAAAGAGGGTGGCACTAGTTATACAGGTCTAATCGGTAAGAATAAAGATTGGATGATAACGATTGAATTTGAGAATGAAATTGTTTTTAAAGTACATGGCTCTAAAAAGTTTTGTGATGTAGTAAAACAATTCTTATTAGAACACGGATAATGTTTGATCAAAAATATTGTTTTAAGCCCAATTTTCAACGAAATACAAAAAGCTGTTTTGCAAAAAAGATTAATTAAAAATTGCGCTAATACAAATTTATCATCTTGCATAATCGATATAGGTAAAAAAGTCCATGCAATTGTTCTTGATTACGTTTACTCAAATTTTTCTGAATGTCATAAACAATATTTTTCGATTTTTGAAGATCTCGTACACTTAAGTTTTTAATTGCTTTTTTTAATTTAATAACCTCATGTGAATAAACAGCATTTTGAGTTGTTTTCATCAACAAAATTTTGATTATTTGAAACCTGTCAAACAAGCGATAGTTATTATCTTCCTCTCTTTTCGAAATGATTAAGCCTTCCTTTTCCCAATATCGGAGAGTTGACGTAGGAACTTGTGTTTCAATTGATGCTTCTCCAATTGTTATACATTTTTCCGTCTTGGTCTGTTCATCAACCATATTTTCTAGGTATTTGATTGCCTTTTCAATTATAATGCTGTTTTCGTAATTAGCTACTTGAGCTCTATTTATTATCCAGAGAGCAGAGTCGAGTTGTTTTAGTTGTAGCTTTTTTAGAACGGCTGATGTTATCTCCATCCCAAATCCCGGAGACATGGCTACAATACATTCAAAATATGCTACATGTTCCTCCGTATACACGCGGTAACCGGTGGATAACCGTTCAGTAGGAGGAACAATTCCTCTTGCTTCGTAACTCCTTAAAGAACTTGTGCTAATCCTTAACTTCCTCGCAATATCTATAGGTCTTATTTTTTTCATTCATTCTCCTCTGTATTTATTTTCTATTGCCTTATTATAAAGTTTATCAAATATAAACCTATAGATTCAGCTCTTATTTTGAGAAACTTTAGAATTGGCTTTAATGTTGTAAGATTGGTTTGTAAGATAAAAAATTACGGAGGGGTTCATATGTCAACGTTAAATATTAAGCCTGAGATGTCGATTGAAGAATTAGGAAGAGTAGTATCTAGCTATATAAAAGACCATTGGGAAGAAGTCCTAGCAGAAAACGTTGAGGAACTCAAAAAACTCTTTCCTGAATATGAAGACGCAACATATGGCATGTATTTAGATAAACTAATTCCGCCGATTTGGGGGGAGCTTGAAAAAAACGGGTTTCAATCTGCGGAAGAAACCAAAGAAGATGACTTCGTTATTGCTAGTTGCTTACACTTTAGAAACTCAATTGAAAAAGCCGAATGGGGGACACCGGATCATGAAATGCGTGTTTTTTGGATTGTTATTGAGAACCAGCAGAAAAATCTGATCGGTACTTTTCTTTTTGAATTATCTCATTCGCATGTTCAGTTTAATCTTCCAGCACCTCCAAGGCTCATTACATTCGAAGGTACCGAACGAAAAGAAATTACCGCACAAGTTCTTCAGCTAAAAGAAAACGTATAATCATTTAGAGTGAAAGATAGGTCAGTTACGTTTATTATAAAAGTCATGAAAGGAAGTTGTTATCTATGGAATCAAATAAGCAACACGGACCGAATCCTAGAAATAAATATCCAATTGAAGGAAATCGTACGGTGCAATTCATTAGTAATACAATTACTAGACCAAACATTATTGTTAGTGGCCTGGAATAAAAATAGGAGACGGTGCGATTGTAGCTGCCAAATCGGTTATTACCAAAGATGTGGACCCTTATACTATTGTCGGAGGAAATCCTGCAACGAAAATTAAAGCACGTTTTTCAGATGAAATAATTAACGAATTACTAGAAATTAAATGGTGGGATTTAGATATTGATATCACTTCTGCTCATATTGATGTAATAGTAAGCGGGGATATAGAGAATCTAAGGAATTTAAAAGATATGAAAAAGTAGCTAATGGGCAGCTTTAGTTTAATAAAAAACAAAAAGGCGATTTTTCTCTTAGCGTAAACTGTAACCCGAATAATGGACCGTTTGAAAAAAGTCCATCGTTCGGGTTTTTGTATGGGGACACTATAGAATCTCTCTTATTCACATCCAGTTAATCAAGGAATTCGGGGAGCTTAGGAGCAAATGGATAAAATGAGGAGCTTGAGGTATGTTATAACTATAATTTCCTATTTAAGCAAGGTGGATATCACGATGAACTACATTGTAATGGATACAGAACTAAATGGACGTGTATGGAAAAGTACGAATCCAATGGAGATTATATCTATTGGTGCAGTAAAAATAAAGGAAGAGCATATAAAGGATAAAGAGTATAAGCATAAACTCTTTTATGAGTATGTTAAACCGATTTATGCTTATACTGATTACGCAAGAAAATTTACCGGAATACCACGGCAAACGATTGAAAAAGCGGAGTCATTTGTAACGGTTATAGAAAAATTTAAACGTTGGATTGGTAATGAGGAATATGTATTTATCGGATGGAGTGATTCAGACAAGCTTGTTTTGATACGTGATTGCAAATTACATAAGATTGATGATGATTGGGTAGACAGTTATATTGATTTGCAGGCCTACATAAAAAGATACATTCCCGAGTCAAACAATCAACAGATTTCTTTGCAGAATGCGGTTGAAATGTTTGGCTTAGAGTGGATAGGCAAAGCACATGATGCTTTAGATGACGCAATAAATACAGCAGAAATATTTATGTTTTTATGCAAAGATAAATCTGGAGATATCGTGCAGGAATTCATGAAAGGCAGCACATGTAAGTTCTACAGAAAGTGTAAAGTATGCGGCAAATTTTATCGTTCAAAATCGAATCGGTTAAACCGAGCACAAAGGTGTAACCAGTGTTACAAAGCAGCTCAGACAAGTAAGTAGTTTTACGGGGGGAAGAGTTAAATAAGGATTTTTTTAATAATTATGAAATAAATATTGCGATTTATCTTTAATAAGGTAATAATATTTTCATAGAATAAAATAATTACAGAATAGGAGGAATTGCATGAAAACTAAGTTCGCTTTCTTTATTCTGGCGGCAACTGCGTTAGGCGCTTTATTCGGCTACTTCTTTCCCGAGACAGGCGTAGCCATCAAACCATTGGGCGATGCATTCATCAGGTTAATCAAGATGGTTGTAATTCCTGTCATTGTAACTACATTGCTTGTCGGCATTACGGGTGTTGGAGATATTAAGCGTATGGGGCGTATTGGCGTTAAAACCATCCTTTGGTTCGAGATTATAACAACACTTATCCTTTTTATCGGACTGGCAGTGGGCAATGTTCTAAAACCTGGAAACGGTACTGATCTCAGTAGCCTTCCACAGTCCGATATTTCTGCTATTGCGGCTAATACGTCTGTCGTTATGGATGGGAAAACTCTTCTACTTAACATTATTCCGATAAATATTATCGATGCGCTTGCCAAAAGTGATCTGCTGGCCGTTATTTTCTTTTGCGTTATGTTCGGGATTGCGCTGGTAAGTATTCAGCAAGAGGCTAAGCCGGTCATTCATTTTTTGGAAGCGGCTTCCAAAGCTTCTTTTCGTCTTGTTAACATGGTAATGACAGTTGCACCAATCGGTGTCTTCTCATTGATGGCAGCGACAATCGGAAAGTATGGCATCGGTGTACTGCTACCGTTAATTAAATTAGTTGGTGCCGCTTATTTTGGACTTGCCTTGATTCTATTCGTTCTCTTCCCCTTAGTCGCAGTATTCTTAAAGGTACGTATAACTGAAGCCTATAAGCTGGTCTGGGATTTAATGATTGTCGGAGCCGCTACAGGCAGTACAGAAACCGTTGTACCACAATTAATGCAACGACTTGAGAAGTTTGGTGTACCCAAATATATCACTTCTTTTGTTATCCCTGCGGGCATGCCCCTGAATTCTGATGGAACAACGTTATACTTAACTGTCGCAGGGCTATTTATTGCCCAGGCTTTTGGCGTGGAAATGAGCTGGTCGCAGCAACTCATCATGGTGCTGTTTTTTATTGTAACAAGTAAAGGGATTGCGGCGGTTCCTTCCTCTTCCATGGTTGTTCTTTTGGCAACAGCCACGGCGGTAGGTCTCCCGTCTGAAGGGGTCGCGCTCATTCTCGGGATTGACCGAATTATAGATATGGCCCGTACTGCCGTAAATGTTGTTGGACACGTTTTCTCTTGCATTGCAGTAGCAAAATGGGAGGGTGTTTTCAAAACCGGTACGGATATTGGACAAGAATATAGCTCAGGCAATGAGCGACCACTGCCTGACTCTGCAGCCACATAAATTATTTTATCCTGAGAGTGAGGGTGTTGATTATTTAGTATCAACACCCTTATATTTTACACCAATAGAAAAAGCATGGAGTTAGCCTTGCTTTCTTTAAAAACATAAAATAAACCTGCCGTTTAGCAGGTGATTTGCAGTACATCAAGAATAATTTTCTCTCCCTCTATGAATTAAAGTTTTTCTTATGAATACTCATGTATTCTTACAATATCTTGATTTTTATAAACGAAGCTTCAGTTAGACATTTGAAACTTTTTAAAATATTGGAAGTAGGGGATGTAGGCCATCAAAGACCTACGGCCTTTTTTGAAAAATATGGTTGCACATTGGATCTCCACAGGACTCATGGTGGTGTACCCTCCCATGTCTCTCAGGATCATATGTCCCTACTTTCCTTCGTTCAACCTGTCCATGAGGTGGAGGCCAGAGATGCTCCTATTCAGGGTCTGTGCCCGCATGGAAAAAATAATTCCGGCTTCTCCGTGCTTCGTTTTTGATCAAGATATCAAGTGCGAATGTTCTTCAAAAAATAAGCAACTGTACGGTTTATGCGGCAAGAGATTGGTTCTGTCCACATAAAGGGGTGTCTTTTATCATCTTGTTCATATTAAAATCGATTTGTTTACGAGCTAGCACAAACATAATGCGGAGGAGGCGACAGCACAAGGCGATTAACGATTGCTGTTTACGGAGTGGATTCTCCTGTCGAGTTGTATAGTACGTGTGTAGCGCCTTAAATGCTGGATTTTTGGCAACTAAGGGTCGAATCGCTTTGTAGAGAAGAGCGCGAAGCCGTGGTCTTCCTCGTTTCGTGATACGTGTTTTTCCTCGATGCTTGCCTGAACGATTTTCTTTA
>NZ_LGUG01000004.1:3760342-3895941 GCF_001274715.1 Aneurinibacillus migulanus
TAATGATTTCCATCTACTGGACATTGTTCATAAGAACGGATACTACGATCAGTCACACCTTATTAAAGCATTTAAGAAATTCACGCATTTAAGCCCTACTCAGTTTAAAGAACAAATTTCCCAAAATCCGGTCAGCTTGTAAGGTTTCATTGCAAAAAAGACTGCCGAAATGCCTTCTGAATATGCTTAAACAATTCTCCTGCAATATTGACTGCACCCATACCCTGCACAACTGCCTCCATTGCAACTTACCTGGCATTTTCCTCAACCTGGCGAACTAATTTCTAAAGATTGCTTACCATGCCATTAAAGGATGTGGCCACCTCTCCAAGCGCATCTTTTGTATGCAATATAATCCGCAATTTGACAAATTACATACGTTACACTAAACTGTAAACAATACACTATAGTGTAACATATACATTAAACTGTACATGAAGGGTGATAAAATGAACATGTATACTGCTAAGCAGTTGACCACCCTGTTGCAGGAGGAAGGGGCAGACATCAATCTGCGTACTGTACGCTATTACACGCAAATTGGTATTCTTCCCCCGTTGGAGCTTGTCGGAAACAAACGCGTCTATACCGACAAGCATATCCACTATGTGCGCGCAATCCTTACACTTGCCCGCACGGGTGAATCTCTGGCCTCCATTCAGGAAAAACTGCAGGATTTACCGCTTGATGCTATCGAGAAAATTGGGGCACAACGTGCGCTATACCAACCTGGACACGTTTTGGAAAATGAAACTCACAAAATCGGGGAAGATGTATTTATTACTGTTAGTCCTCGAATTTCAGCTGAAGTAAAACAAAAAATGCTGGATTCCGTGTCCCGTATTCTAAAGGAGGGGGAACAATAGTCATGATGGAAATCCGATTAACCAAACCCTTCATCGAACGCGAAGAGGGAGTAACGCACCTTTGGATTCGTCCAAAGCCTTGTTACCGGGCCACCATCGCTTCCCTCCGTCTTTCCATCGAGCTTCCGAAAGGCGTTCACCGCCTACCGAACCTTACCGCTCATCCAGAAAAAGAGGATGCGATCGTCGTTGACGTCTCTTCGGATACATGGGATGTGGTCATCGAGTTGTATACGGAAACGCCGGTTTCTTTTAGCGTCGGAACGATCCAGCTAACGAGCTCATATCTTGACGCATATGGGCAAAATTATCGTTTTACTCATTCCATTACCTTGGCTTTTGCGGATGAGGAAGAGACAGAAGAATTTGTAGTAGATGAAGAAGCGGTAGCCCGTTTGAAACAATTACCCGCCTCGCCTTATCTCCAGCAAACGGAAGAGTATCCTATGGAAATGCGGCCTGTCATTCATCTTGTAAGTATGCAGACCTCTTCTCTGGAAAAGA
The DNA here is from genome assembly GCF_001274715.1 of Aneurinibacillus migulanus. GTDB lineage: Bacteria > Bacillota > Bacilli > Aneurinibacillales > Aneurinibacillaceae > Aneurinibacillus > Aneurinibacillus migulanus. The sequence continues at coordinate 3,761,713 of NZ_LGUG01000004.1, forward strand.
AATACCGTATCGACGGCGGGAGGGTAGGAAGATGAGCTTGATTCCTTATGTTGTGGAACAAACCAATCGTGGTGAACGTTCCTATGATATTTATTCCAGACTACTGGCAGACCGCATCATTTTTCTGGCAGGTGAAATTACGGACGAACTGGCCAACAGTGTCATTGCCCAGCTTCTATTTTTGCAAGCAGAAGACGCGGAACGTGACATTCACCTCTATATCCATTCCCCCGGCGGTTCAATTTCAGCCGGAATGGGTATTTATGATACGATGCAGCATGTCACAGCCGATGTCAGCACCTTATGCATTGGTATGGCCGCTTCCATGGGAGCGTTCCTTTTGGCTGGTGGTGCAAAGGGCAAACGTCTGGCATTGCCTAACAGCGAAATTATGATTCATCAACCGCTTGGTGGTGCAAAGGGACAGGCGGTTGATATCGATATTAGTGCCAGACGCATTCTGCGAATACGGGCACATATGAACAGTATTTTATCCAAGCGTACAGGACAGCCGCTCAATAAAATCGAACGCGACACCGACCGCGATTATTTCCTTAACGCAACAGAAGCGAAGGAGTACGGTATAATTGACGCCGTTATCGCCTCGCAATGAATTCATAAATTACGGAGGCAACAGGAAATATGGATAAAAGAATACAAATGAATAGTAAGGAGAATGACAGATGGATAAATACACAAACAGTTACCTTAATTATAAGGTGACTGTTTGTGTGATTTAAGCATAATTGGACCATTACTTGTCCATCCTATACTGTGTATTACGCAATAATGAAAGGAGTTTCCTTATGACGACCACCGTTTCCCCTCCGAATCAGCAGATGCAAGTACCAATTCCAACTCCCCCGCGTGTCATTACAACAAAAGATCTGCTTTATCTCAAAGATGCGTTATCCTGGGAATTAACAGCGTTTAAGAAGTTTCATTTTTTCGCCCAGCAAGCGACCAATCCGCAAATAAAGCAAGCGCTTGATAAAGCGGGACAAATGCATCAGCGCCATTATCAAAAACTGCTTACTCACCTGCAAGTGGACAACTATACTGCAATGGCAAATCTGCCTGGTCCGCAACAGGCACAGCAGTTGTCACAATAAGGGAGATAGAATCAATGCAAATGCAAAACAATAATCAAATTGCCAATCCACAATCAGGACAATTGCCGAAAGTAAAAGGTCCAGAGATGAACGATCGTGACTTTCTAAACGATGGTCTTAGTACGTGCAAATACTTAACCGATAGCCTAAATATCGCTATCCGTGAAGCTAGCCACGAGCAGCTTCATTCCGACCTGCTTCAAATTTTAACGGAAACGCACCAGAGCGCGCGTGAGCTTTATAATTTGATGTTTCAGAACGGTTGGTACAAGCTTGAGGCCGAGGAACAACAAAAACTCCAACAGGCACTACAACAATTTAACGGTTATTCCTCACAATTTCCTTATTAGAAAGTATTGCAACCTTACAGACGATACAACAGCGGCTTCAATAAATACGACAAATTAAGCGCAAGCATAGGATAGTCTGCAGAACCCCTGTAATATAGCAGGGGCTTTCTTGTTATTTTAACTTCTACTATTTGATACCTTAAGAATAAAAATAAGTGTTATTATATTGCATTAAATACAATCCCTATATGGCGTGTTACCTCTACAACAACATTCTCATGAGTAAAGGCTTTCGTTAAGAATACAACAGAGAAAACAATGGCGAAAAAAGGGGATATATGTGCCAATATACTTGCATCCGCCAGCGGTGTCTTAGAAATCGTATAAAAGTAGGCAAGCAAGTAAAGAGCGCCAAAAACACCACGCACTGTAAGCATAGAGATTCCTTCCGTAGAAAAAATAGTCCTGGCACCTACAACTAATCTTGAAAAATTAGCATTATTTATACATATTCATGAACTATAAATAGACGAAAAAAACGCAGGAAACCGTCTATAACTGGTTACCTGCGCTTTCTTTGTTTAAAAATGACTACACTTACCTTTTCAAATTTGTTCCTAACGTTCCCCATGTAAACGTAAAATCCATTCTTTCATATCGACGAGACGTGGATGCTTAGGAGCGCTATCGGTTCCGCAAATAATCATTGGAACAAGCGAATCTTCTTTATGCAACGCACCATGTGCCGCCCCACCTCGATGGTTGGGTGAGCTTTCGCCAACGAATTCACATTCCGGTCTAGCCGTTAGAACAAGATAACGACCGGCATGAGAATACAGCGCGCCATACAGACGAGCAAGCACATCAGGGTAGTCGCCATACTCAATTTCTTCTCCGGTTTTTCGTATATCCAAAAGCGATACATCCCCATCTAGCATCCATGCTTGTCCATAACGATCCTTATGAGGACCATTCGGCTGAAAGGCGAGCGTACTTTCTTTTCCTCCTCCTCTTACCTGGATTCTATCTTCTTCCCGCCAGGCGATAACATCGATGCGCTCTTCCTCCTGAAAAAGCGCGGCAAGTTCAGAAAGCTGAATATTGTCCTGAAGAGCATACACGTACGTCATTCTCTCATTTACACATAAAAAAAGCTGATCGGTTTCCTGCGCACGTTTACCCAGCTTTGTAATCTTGTACTTGTCCAGCATCGGCAACAGATAAATCAGCGCCTGTCTGCGGCTTGCCCCGACCGGGGCTTGACCGCTGTCCCCCATCACTATCCAGATCGCCTCGTCAAGCGCTTTCTCCCAAGTGGAATATGCCCCTAGCACTTCCTGCAGCTGTCTATCCACTTTTTCAAGGCCTTGAATCTCCATCGGTCCCTTCTTATGGACGCTATGATCATTGTCAGGGAGATAGGCAATCGTAAAAAACGGGAGCTTCTGCCGCCGAATTAAGTATGCAAGCTCCCTAGCGACGAATTTATCGTTGAATCCCCCCTTCTTCCATAAGTACCTATGGCGATTTTCCGCATCCAACCGCGCCAATGCTCCGAATGAAAATAAAAGGGGGCCGTGCGTCCGCAACTCGCGCGGAAGAAGTTTAAGCCAGAGGGCGATTTTCGGAATGTTGAATTGTTGTAGAAAGCTGCCGCGATACACAAGACCGTTAATCGATGCGGACGGCATATTATGTAAAGCTAGCTCTTCATGAATCGTTTTGACTTCCTGACTGAGATGTTCATTGTTCAACCGATACAGGCTATCCTGCAATACCTCTTTAATACCGGTCTTCAGCATCTCAAGTATTCCGTTTCCATAGTTTACGAGGCGCCTTTCCTCCTGCCTGTACCACAGAAGTCCGGGTACTCGGTGGCTGTCAGGATACGTACCGGTTAAAAGAGTGCTGTCAATTGTAACAGACATTGTAGGAAATGAGCTCACAACATCCGGTATATAGCGGCCATGCTCCATAAGAAAATGCAAAGCAGGAACGCGCTTCTGCCGAATGGCTTCCTGCAGCGGATGATGCATAAGAGAGTCAACCATAAGAAGAATGACCGGGCGAGTACGTTGTTCCATATGTATATAACCATCCTTTTCAGCGTAGAAACACCCTTTTAATGTAGCAAAAAGTACAATTTCGCTTACGTATATAAACGATCAGATATACAGTATTCCCCTTCTACTACCAGATTATGATTATCAAGCCCCAAGCCTTCATAACTAGGTAGGTGCATCGCTCAAAATACACTTAGCTCCCATTCCTCCGATATATGCTGCAACAGCTTGACGCCTGCTGCACTATTCCCCGCTTCGTCAATCGCGGGACTATAGACGCCAATGCCGCAGCCGTTATGAAACGGAGTGGCTTTGTGTCGGCGCGGCGGTACAGCAGTCATGATACCACCAGACACACCGCTTTTTGACGGCGCACCTACAAAAGCGGCAAACTTACCTGATGCATTATACATTCCACATGTCAGCATGACCGCCTTGGTCAGACGTGCAAGCTCAACAGGCAATAACCGTTTATACGTAAGCGGATGAAAACCATCACAGGCTAGTACAAGGCCGATTTTCGCTAAGTCTTCTACCGTGACCTCTATCGCGCACTGCCTTAAATAAATATCAATCGCATCCTCAACTTCACATTCAAGATTGCCTCCCGCTCTGAGAAAATGGGCAAGCGCAAAATTATAATGAGCCGTCTCTTTTTCCGAAACAAATACATTCTCATCAACAATCGGACGCCGCCCCAGCAGCATCTCCAATGTGTCTAGCAAAGCAGCGAATTTTCCTTCTTTCGTGCTTCCGGGAAGAAGAGACGCAACTGTAATGGCACCTGCGTTAATCATCGGATTAAAAGGCCGAGCCGGCTTCTTCAATTCCAATCGCATAATCGAATTATACGGGTCACCCGTCGGCTCCACATCGACACGCTCTAGCGCATACGAGATCCCCCGCGCCATGCATACCGTCATGAAACTGATAACTTTTGAGATGCTCTGCATAGTAAATACGATGTCCGCCTCGCCCCCTTTAATTACTTCTCCATCGTATCCGATAATACAGACGCCAAGCGTATCCGGGTCCGCATATCGCAGCGCCGGAATGTACTCTGCACACCTTCCCTTTACCGTATATTTCTTATGTTGTTCTACCCAGTACTGGAGACGATTTGCACATTCTCCGCACGTCTCAAATTCTTCTTGTGTATCCTTATCCATCCGGCCATCTCCTTTCCGTTCTACAGAATCTGTACGCCTAGTATGCCCAAAAAGAAAAACAGCCGCTCCTATCCGGTAACGGCTGCCTATATTTATGTCTTCTCTTTACCCTCCTAGCATATGGCGGGCGTACGTATAGAATAATGCTGCCGCCTCCTGGCGAAGCAAAGGTTTTTTTGCCTTATAATCAACCATACCCTTCTCAGAGGAAGTAACCTCAGGTCCATATAGCTTGTTAGCTGCTGCATATTTTACGGCTTGAATGGCCCACGGATCAACTTCTCCCGCAAGCGGAGCATCTGCCGGTTGGGCATCAATCAGCGCCTGGGACACTCCCCAAATAATGGCGGCTGCCTCTTGTCTTGTAATTGGACGATTCGGTTCAAATGTATTTTTTGTAACTCCTTTTATAGCGTTCGCTTCTACAGCGGCCTGGATTTCCTTAGCATATTTATTGTTTTTAGTATCTGTAAATATAACCGGATGTGTAGACGCACGGACTCCGATAAGCCGGATTAATTCACCGACAAACTCAGCTCTCGTAACAGGAGCCTCCGGATAAAAGAAACCGTCCGTATCTCCCGGTAACACTCCAAACTGCTGAACATCTTTAATATACGCAGCATACGGATGAACAGTAGGCACATCAGAAAATTGCTTGGAAGCAGGGAGTCTTTCAGCCAAACTAACTGGATTATGATATTGCAAATAGGCAACCCTTCCATCATCTGTTTCCTTGAAGGCTAATAGTGTGCCTTCTTCATCCTTAAACAATAATGGTTCCACTTGACGTAATGTATTTTTACCCATCGGATCTTCCGCCAGTAACTGCCCTTGCTGGGTAGCCGTAATTTTAGTTACCCACGGATTTACCCGTAAATCTCGGTATACGCCTTCGAAACGTTTCAATTGTTCTTGAGTTGAGGCCACATATTTTTGCTCTTTCTTTGGCATAGGATAATACCGATCCATGAATGCCTTAAATAATTCCTCGCGAAAATCTATATCTTTATTAAAAACGATAAACCCTCCGACTCTCTGTTCCGGCAGCAGCCACATCCAGGAATGGGCCCCAGGAAGATCTCCTCCTTTTCCGATAACAAATTGATTGTTATGGCTTGAATGATAGTATGTTTCAAAACCGTATGCCATGTTAGGAAGCTTCGGATGAATAGCATAATGGATCGATTGCATCATCTCCGCTGTATCTTTATCTAGGATTTTATGACCTTCGATCGTTCCTTTATTTAAATGGGCCATCATAAATGCAGCCATGTCCTTACCGGTTGAAAACATTCCACCTTCCGGCTGCTCGATTGGATTGGACGTATAAACGGGAAATGGCTTGTTCGCAGCGTTGTATCCAGTCGCCAGCTTAGCCTTTATTTCCGGTGTAAGCAAGAAGCTGCTATTTTTCATTTCCAAAGGCTGATAAATGTTCTCTGTAATGTATTGGTTAAATGACTTGCCCGATACATTTTGCAGGATATATCCCTGAAGCATAGAAGCAAAGTTGTCATAACGGAATGCTTCTCCTGGTTTACGAATCACAGTAGACATGTTCTCTTTTACGTATTTATCCAAAGGAAGCGGCTCCGGGCGATGCTGGGCGGATTCAAGCGTATCCGTAAAATCAAAACCGGTTGTATGTGTCAATAAATGCTTCATCGTTAACGGATAATCAGTTTTGTTTTTGAGCTTTACATCCCCTAGATATGTCTGAATATCTTCATCAAGATTAATTTTCCCTTGCTCTACTAGCTGCATTATTCCTGTTGCAGTGAACACCTTGGAGATGGAAGCTACCGGAAATACGGTACGATCCGGATCAGCAGGTATTTTTTTCTCTAAATCGGCATATCCATACCCTTTCTTTAATAATATCTTTCCGTCCTTCACTATTACAAAAACAGCGCCGGCCAGTTGATCTTTAATGTGCGGCTGACTGAAAAATGTATCCGCAAACTCTTCTACTTCCTTTGCATCAGTAGGACCCAAAGCCATCTCTTTTACCGATGAACCGTAAGCATACGGTGCGAAAGTGAACACTGCTACTATCATCGTTAAAAATATATGGATAAGCTTTTTCCTAAAAGACTTTCTGATCAACATGATTCTCTCCATTCTATAATGCTGTATTAGAAATAAACGATCTTCTACTATGAAATCACACCCAATACCATGCACAACAAGGTAGATGTTTATTTTTTTGTCCGCCTTTTAGCGGACATGAGAAGAGGAGATAACCTTTCGATGAGCGGAAGACAAAAACGTAAGATAACCACGCAGAGCCTTCCAGCATATCCAAAAAAGTCCGAATAAAATCAGTGCCACAAGCAGTGAAAATGGAAAGCTTAACAGTACCGGCACTTCATAAGTTGGTGTTAGATTCATCTGGACCCAGCTGGCTCCGAACGTGCGCAACAGTCCCAGTATTGGTATGATGATTGATACAACTCCAAAGGTGACACTGAGTATTCCTAAAACCGGGATGAAGATAATACTAAGAAATCCGCTTGTTACATAAAGAAGCAACGCCTTTATCAAAAACAGTGGATGCATTCTGCTTTCCCGAACATAAAAATCGCCCAGATACGCACGTGCGAGCTTCGAGGGAGAACCTAATTTTTCGAGAACCTCTTCTTCCTTTTGGCCATTACGAACACTTTCTGCGATATGGCTTTTAATTTCCATTACGGCATCTTCCCGTTCTTCTTCAGGAAGCTGACGTAACTGTTGATACAGTTTCCTTACATATTTCTCTCCTATCGAACTCATTCTGCCTTCTCCTTTTTATTTGAGATTTCTTGCATTTGATACACTGCTTCCGTAATCTTGCTCCATTCTTCTGTCATCTTCTCCATCAGCTGAAATCCCTCTTCTGTCAAGCTATAGTACTTTCTTGGAGGACCTGCTTCCGACTCCTTCCATGATGACGTAATATAACCCTCCCTTTGTAGCCTTTTCAAAAGAGGATACAACGTTCCTTCTGTAGCAGCCAATGGACCCCACTTTCCTAGTGTTGTAACCAATTCATACCCGTATCGCGCTTCTTTACTGACAAGCAGCATAATACAGTATTCCAAAATTCCGCGTCGCACTTGTGAATTCCATTCTGCTATTTCCATATAATCTCTCCTTCACGTAAATAGTAGCACACAATACTTTGCACTACAAGGTACTATGTTAAATATCTTGCCCAAAACTTGTTAAATAATAAAAAATGCTTCTACACTTATGACTCATAGAAGCATTTTCCTTACTAAACAACTATGTAAAATCCAATATCAACGTATATTATAATGGGTCTATAGCGACCCTTTCATTAACTTCCGCTTTAACTCTTCAAGCACAGTTTTTCGCTGCTCATAGTCCTTCTTTTTTGCCTCTTCCCAGTAGGATAAGTCACCGCCCTGATTAAGTAGCGCAAGCGTCCTTTCCCGAATTGATTCCTGTAAGGTACGATGCCGCAGCTGTAAAGCCGCAAGCGCTATGTATACTAAAGACTCTTCAGCCTGTCGCTCTTCATCTTCGAACTCTTCTACCTCAGCCAGATAGCCTCCAAGAAGAAGGGCTGTGGCCTCTTCTACAGACTGTCCTCTATCCAGCAATTCGTTAAAATCATCCTGTACATCACAGGTTCTGTCATCTTCAAAAATACCGGTTCCCCATGCACCCATGCCTGTTCTCCTTTCATCTCGTTGTCTATCCCATTATACAGAACATACATTCTGCCAACAATCTTTTTCCTCTGCTTCTAGTACGAACCAATTATTATGGAACATTCACGACATCCCCTGCATACTACATGTAGTACGAACACGCACATCAAATCTGGGCCTCCAGATAAATTCCTAGTCCAGGTTTGGAGGAGGAATGACATATAAACGAAGAGAGACAAAAAACAGTAGATATTCCGATACGCTGTTCAACGCTCTGGACGCTTTGTTCCCATGTATATGTATACCTCAAACAATTATTTCAACGCATAAAGTAAAGATAGCTCTCCAACACTACAGCGAAAGAGCCGCATTTTTGCGGCTTTATTTAGTCACCATTCATGACAGATAAGCCAGCATTTTTACTACATCCTCAACCTTCTTGCTGTGAGAAATAATCCCGTAATTCATCCAAGTTAAAAAATCAACCTCATACACCCGACCGGGATACCAAGAATATTAACAGTATGTATTGTTCACATTTTTGACACATTCGACAAAAATAGAAGTCGTTTACTTGAAATATACTCCTATCGTTTGACAAATTTCATTTGCCCGTCATGTGATAATAGGAATCGTAATTTTGATTCCCGAAAATGTGCAAAACGGAGGTTGTTATGAGAACGGAATGTCTAATATGCTACACTCAACAGCGCACAGCAGAATCAGAAGCGCCTGAAAACATTTGCGAAACTTGCGGAGATATCATTGAGTTCGGCTATCCTTCTTTTCCTGCTTATAAGCTAGAAGAAGAACTACATACGGAGGCTTACGGAAAAAACATCCGTATGGCCGTCGGATAACCCGCAGACGAATTTTAAATTTGTGTACTAAATACAAAGAGAAAAGCCGTTTTATGGAATCTATATCCATAAAACGGCTTTTTAGCTTTGACATACAACACACAAACGTAAAATAAAGCTTACAAAACTGTAAGCTAGATGTAAGCAACATCCATAGGAACTTTCTTTTGCATCCGCTACAATAACATTAACGGTACGACAGACCGTTATAGTAAAGGCAAAGGGGGGGTACATCCATGCATATACTTTCGTCTCCTGCTGCCCGTTCAAACACACGCCGGGAAGGAAAAGCGAGAAAAAAACCATCCTTGCTCAAATGGATGAGTCGGGCTATTTTATCACTTATCGTGCTTCTTGCAGCTGTATGGGCGCTCATCGGCTATATCGGAGAACAATGGATGGACCAGAAAAAACTAGCGGCATTTGCACAACCATCCGCTCAGACATATATTCCAACCAATGAGATGCCAGATTACGTATGGCAAGCATTTATCGCAATTGAGGATCATCGTTTTCCTTATCACCCTGGCGTAGATCCAATCGCTATCGGCCGCTCGATTTGGGTGGATTTATCCACCGATAGTAAGGCACAGGGTGCAAGCACGATTACGATGCAACTAGCCCGTAATCTGTTTCTTTCACACGACAAAACAATGGAACGTAAACTGAAGGAAACCGCCATTGCCATTCGACTTGAACAGGAATATTCCAAGCAAGAACTGCTCACAATGTATTTGAATACAATTTATTTTGGCCACGGTACGTATGGCATCGAAAAAGCAGCCGATTTTTACTTCGGCAAAACGGTACGTGAAAATGGACAAAAACACACGATTACCTTAAGTGAAGCGGCGCTTCTCGCCTCGCTGCCAAAAGCGCCGGAATCATACTCTCCTGTGAAGCATCTAGAAAAAGCAAAACAAAGACAAGCACTCGTGCTAAAACGAATGGCAGACTTAGGATTCATTACGGAAGCGGAAAAGGAAGATGCGCTAAAAAAAGCAATCGTTCTACAGCCGTCCACCCGCGCTTATGTCAATGCATCGTAAACAAGAGAACATAACCCCATTCATTTCCCGTTTCCATCCTCGGAAAATGGGGAAGTATAAAGCAGGAAAGGCATATTCTTTCCTGCATGAATGCTGGGGCCCCTGCGCTTTTCGATAATGCAAGCGCAGGGGCTTTTTTCGTCATGAGTCACCAAGCAGCAGTCGCAGTATGTTTCTGGCTAGCTGATGATAATGCTTATCATCACAATTCATTAGGATCTATACTCTTTCATATACGCTGTCGTGTGATTCATTTCTAAAGGCTCAAAAATGTATTTTTTAATGTACTCTTCCCACTTCATCTTTGTTACTTTTTCTAACACATCAGCTAATAGCGTATATCCCGCAGTAAAGTATTCCCACTGTGTGATACCAATGGCTTGCGGAAGTCCTCCCGTGTGGGTTAATAAATGCTTAATGGTTATTCGATCTGAGATTTCCTTGTTTTTTGTTTGGAAATACGGTAGATATTTCACTACAGGATCATCTAACAGAATTTGCCCCTTTTCCACTAATTGCATAATGGATATAGCTAGTATTGTTTTTGAGACACTTTGGAGATTCATAAGGGTATTAGCTGTCAGAGGAATCGTACGTTCATGGATTTGAGCGTTACCAAAGCCTTCATTACTTTGTAAGACCGAAACACCCATACCTACAGATTGATAATTTTTATATGCTCTTGAATCATTGAACGAATGCTTGCTTGAATTGACTCCATTTATTCTCCTCCAATGCGAAGTGACCATTTTATGTTATCCTTCTTGCATCGAATACCAGCTTTCATACAGCCTTTCAATGTCTTTTTCGCATATATCTAGCTCTGCTTGAACTTCCAACAAAAGCTGATAGTCCTCTCCGCTATTCACCAGCTTTTTCATCAACCCCTCACGTTTTTCTTCCAAAGATGCAATTGCGTTCTCGATTTGTTGAAGTTTAAAGATATTAACCTTTTTTTTCGAGGTTGGTTTTTTCAATGCCTCTTTTTTTGTTACTGTTGTAAGTACCTCTGGATGATCTTGTTTCCGTTTTTCCCTCGCTTCCTCATACGTGCCTTCATAGCGGACGATTTGACCGTTAGTAATCCAAAAAACACCATCTACCGTTTTTTGAAGAAAGTAGCGATCATGCGAAACAATGAAAAGAGAACCTCGGTACTCGGCAATTGCCTCCTCTAGGGTTTCACGTGATTCGATATCCAGATGGTTAGTCGGTTCATCAAGGATCAACAGATTAATTTCTTGATGCATCAATTGAGCTAGACGAAGCCTCATTCGTTCTCCTCCGCTTAAGCTCCCTACCTTTTTAAAAACATGCTCCCCATAAAACAGTACTTTCGCCAGCAAATGACGGGCATCCTCTTCCGTCACCATGACCACTTCACGGAATGCATCAATCACTCTTCGATTCGGGTCTCCCTCTAATGCCTGCTGGGAAAGATAGCCTACTTTTACACTGCTTCCAATTTTGACTACACCATCATCCGGCTTTACTTCTCCCAAAAGCATTCTAATAAATGTTGATTTGCCGCTACCATTACTGCCGAGTAAAGCTTTTCGTTCGCCGTAACGAAGAAAGAGACGGGCATTAGTAAACAACTCCTTTCCAGCGATGGTCTTACTTATGCCTTCTGCGACAATCACATCTTGCCCGCTACGATCCGTCTTCTGAAAGAGCAGCCCCATCCGTTCTTCTTCCATACGCGGCCGACTGATTTTTTCCATGCGCTCCAAGGCTTTTTCCATGCTTTTAGCACGGCGGTGGAATGCTTCATTAGGTGGGTTTGATTGATTACCCCATTCTTTTAGGCGCTTGATTGTTTCTTTCATTTTTTTGATTTTCTTTTGCTGTTCCTGATACTCGGCGAACTGACGGAGTAAACGCTCTTCTTTTTCTTTAACAAATGCACTGTAATTCCCCTGATAAAAATTCACTTCGCCTCCATCCACCTCATAAATAGAAGTAACTACAGCATCAAGGAAGTACCGGTCGTGAGAGATAATCATTACTGTACCTGTATAGTCCCGCAAAAACTGCTCTAACCACTCCATGGACTCTACATCCAAATGGTTGGTAGGCTCGTCAAGCAGAAGAACATCACTCTGCTGGCAAAGCAGTTTGGCTATCCCTATCTTTGTTTTCTCTCCACCGCTTAGCTGTGTAAAGGGAGTAGTCAGCATGGTTTCAGAAATGTGCAAGCCCTCGATGACTTTGCTCATTTTCACACTCATTTCATATCCTTCTAAGCGTTCAAACTGCTCCTGCAATGTTTGATATTTTTTTAACAGCTTCTGTTGTTCAGTTATGTCGCAACTTGGATTTGACATGGCCTGTTCAATTTTATGCATTGATTGAGAGACTTCGCTTACAGCGGTAAACGCGCTCTGAATGACATCCCGTCCATCCCAATCTATTGGATATTGCGGAGATTGCGGTAAATATGCCCATGTGCTACCCTTGGCACGAAAAACTTCCCCCTCATCCGCTGTTTCCATACCGATCATAATTTTTAATAATGTCGTCTTTCCCGCTCCATTCGGTCCGACAATACCGACACGGGTGCGAGAATGAATTTCTAGCGTGATATCCTTTAAAATTGGCTCTATTCCGTATGTTTTCGAAATCCCTTTTGTCGCTGCAATAATCATAATAAGTTTCCTCCTTGAATTTGCAAAAAAGCACAAAAAAACCACAGGCAATATACCTGCGGCATCATTAATTATGATTAAAATAATCACTTTTTTGCGTTATAGATGCATGGTACGCCATGAATAGAATGGTTCTTGTTCAATTGTAGAAGCAAAAAAGGGCAGACTTCTCCCTTGGAGCGAAAAATCATGTGTAATACTGGCAGTTTCTACAATAAACCAAGTTTGAACGATTCCGAACACGTACCCGCACCTCCTTCATGGAAACTTTTCCCTAAAATTATAGCATAACCTATATACCGCTGTATAGATAATAACGTAAAAATCTAAGAGATTCGCCACGATCGAACCGCATAAAAAATGAAAAAACACTCATAAAATATTTAGCTTCTACTTATTAGAATCATCAAACTAGATTGACGATTTTGTTTAAACAGATTTATCATGAGGTTTACATCATGCCTTTACGAATAAATCAAAGGAGGTTCCCTGTGAAAACTGAAACAAAGCAAACAATCGATAGCATTATCAGTGAAATGAAACAAGACGTCATTAGGTGGAGACGCTACCTACATCAGCATCCCGAATTGTCTTTTCACGAGCATAAAACATCTCAATTTGTTTATGAGACGCTACAATCTTTCGGCGGCCTCGACGTATCCCGTCCAACTGCTACAAGCGTTATGGCCCGTCTTATCGGGCGTCAGCCCGGTCCGGTAGTAGCCCTCAGAGCGGATATGGACGCATTGCCTATTCAGGAAGAAAATACGTTTGCTTTCACTTCACAAAACAAAGGAGTCATGCATGCGTGCGGTCATGACGGCCATACCGCCATTCTGCTTGGCACGGCTAAAGCGCTTGTCCGACTACAGGAACACGTGCAGGGGGAAATCCGGTTTTTGTTCCAGCATGCGGAAGAAACATGGCCAGGCGGTGCACAGGAAATGGTGCAGGCAGGTGCAATGGACGGCGTCGATGCTGTCTTCGGCATTCATCTGTGGGCCTCACTCGATATCGGAAAAGTAGGCATCGTGTACGGTCCAATGATGGCGTCTATGGATAAATTTACTCTTATCATCCAGGGTAAGGGAGGGCATGCCGCATTGCCCCATCAAACGATTGACAGCATTGCAGTAGGTTCTCAGGTTGTTACCAACCTGCAGCATATCGTATCCCGAAACACGGACCCGCTGGAGCACACTGTTCTTTCGGTAACTCAGTTTGTTGCCGGGACAACATTCAATGTTATTCCCGATTCGGTGCAAATCCGCGGCACCGTACGCACGCTTAATCAGTCGGTACGCCAATCGTTACCCGTACTGATGGAAAGAGTGATTAAAGGTGTTACAGAAGCCCATGGAGCTACCTACGATTTACAATATGTGTTCGGTTACCATCCAGTCGTCAACCATGAGCAAACGACCCGTATTGTCGAAGAGACGGTTCTTGATATATTCAGCGAAGAGGCGTTAGACAAAATGAAACCGAATATGGCCGGTGAAGATTTTTCTGCTTTCCAGCAAGAAGCTCCCGGTACGTTTTTCTATATCGGAGCGGGCAACAAAGAAAAAGGTATTATCTATCCGCACCATCATCCCCGTTTCACCGTCGATGAAGATGCGCTGGAAACCGGTGTCAAAATGTTCGTACACACCGTGTTTACATTCGTGGAAAAAGAAAGTCAACGTCTCCACAACTAACCCTACCATCCTGCAGCAAGATAAAAAGCTCCTTCTGCCTATGCAAAAGGAGCTTTTTTGTCTTGAGAAGCGCTCATTATGAAATTTGAGGAATCCTCGCCTCTTCTTTTGGTTGAAGGGACGGTAACGCATAAGATGCCTCATAATCAATCAGCTCTCCATCCGACCCGGACAGCTTCGCTTTTTTAAAGGCGATATATACATACTGATTGCGTAATAATCCGATCTGGCGTCGATATTCTTCTGTTACCTCTGCCTCAATCGTCTCTTTAATCCCTTCTGCTTCCAGTTCAATCTTTACTCTGGACCCAGCTTGGTATATATGGCTTACCCTGGCTGCAATCATATCGGGCGTAGTACATTCACTGGCAAGCTCAACTTCATGCGGGCGAACGAATACGTCAACACCTTCCTCGTTTGCAGACACGGGCGCTACTGTTTTTAATGTCAAAGGGCCAATATGCACGTTTCCATTTCGGATATAGCCCTGTATGTGGTTAACCTGCCCGAGAAAACGATAGACAAAGGAACCTGCTGGCTTATGGTAAATATCTTCCGGCGTACCTGCCTGCTCGATTTTCCCTTTATTCATTACTACGATCCGGTCTGCCACCTCCAGCGCCTCCTCCTGATCGTGTGTAACAAAAATCGTCGTAATATTCAGCTCATGATGCAGCTTACGTAACCAGCGCCGTAGCTCCTGCCGCACTTTGGCATCCAATGCTCCAAAAGGTTCATCAAGCAGCAGCACCTTCGGCTTGATCGCCAGCGCCCGCGCCAGTGCTACACGCTGGCGCTGCCCGCCCGATAATTGAGACGGATATCGTTTTTCCAGGCCCTCCAGCTGTACTAATTTCAAAAGCTCTAACACCCGGTCGCGAATTTCCTTTTTAGACGGCCGAAGCTTACGGGAACGTACATGAAGACCGAACGCCACATTCTCAAAAACCGTCATGTGACGAAATAGGGCATAATTCTGAAAGACGAAGCCAATGTGCCGGTCACGAATATTTCTGCCTGCTTGATCTTCGTTATCTAGCAGCACACTCCCCGAATTCGATACCTCCATTCCACCGATGATACGCAATAGTGTTGTCTTACCGGAGCCAGACGGTCCCAATAATGCGACAAGCTCCCCCTCAGCTATGTCCAGATTAATATCGTGCAATGCGGCAAAGCTACCGTATGTCTTACTAAGATTTTTCACTGTAATACTCATGCTTCTACCTCCCTGGATGTTCCCGATGAACCGTTTTCCATTCGACAAGGCTTTTTACAACGAGCGTCACTATCGCCAAAAGCGCCAGAAGAGACGCAACGGCAAAAGCGGCAACAAAGTTATATTCGTTATACAGAATTTCCACATGCAAAGGCATCGTGTTCGTCAGACCACGGATATGGCCGGATACAACAGAGACAGCACCAAATTCCCCCATCGCCCGCGCATTACAGAGAATAACACCATACAATAATCCCCACTTCATATTCGGCAGCGTGACACGAAAGAAAATCTGCCACCCGCTCGCTCCGAGCGAGCGCGCCGCTTCCTCCTCTTCCGTTCCCTGTGACTGCATAAGCGGAATCAGCTCACGCGCTACAAAAGGAAATGTTACGAATACAGTCGCCAAAACAATGCCTGGCACGGCAAAAATAATTTGCAGGTTATACTTCGCAAGCAAAGGAGCAAACAGACCTTCCGTGCCGAACAGCAGTACGAAAATCAACCCTGAAATTACGGGTGATACTGCAAATGGTAAATCGATTAACGTAAGCAAAAAATGCTTGCCCCGGAATTCAAACTTGGCAATGGCCCAGGAAGCTGCTACTCCAAATATTAAGTTCAACGGAACGGCAATAGCGGCCGTCAGCAGTGTCAAACGAATCGCCGCAAGCGCATCGGGCTCTGTAAGTGAAGCCAGGTACGTCTGTGTCCCCTCCTTTAACGCTTCGTAAAACACCGTAAACAAAGGAAGCAAGAGAAACAAAAAGAGAAACAAGAAGGCGGTACCTATAAGCAGCCATCGGATAAACGAGTCCTTCTTCGCTCCCGTTGTTGCGCCGCTTTTCGGCTGTACTGGCATAGACGGAATCGGGTTCTTCATCGTTTATCACCCCTTAACAGCATAACGGCGGCCGGTCCGCCATTGGATTAGATTAATAAACAAAAGTAGAACAAAAGAAGCAAGTAGCATAACGGCGGCGAGTGCCGTGGCGCCTGCATAATCAAACTGTTCAAGCTTACTCATAATCAGTAAAGGTGTAATCTCGGTGTACATCGGCATATTGCCTGAAATGAATACGACAGAACCGTACTCTCCTAAAGCCCTGGCAAACGCAAGCGCAAATCCTGTCAGCAGCGCCGGGTATAATTCAGGCAGAATTACTCTGCGAAATGTCTGCCACCCTGTTGCCCCAAGCGAGGCCGCCGCTTCTTCTACATGCGTATCTAGATCTTCCAAGACAGGCTGCACAGTGCGCACAACGAAAGGCAACCCGATGAATGTGAGAGCAACAATGATACCGAGCGGTGTAAACGCTACTTTTATCCCGAGCGATTGCAGATAATGGCCGACGAGCCCGTTCTCAGAATAAATGGCTGTTAGCGCAATACCTGCAACAGCAGTTGGTAATGCAAACGGCAAATCGACCAATCCATCAATCACACGTTTTCCAGGAAAGGAATATCTGACGAGCACCCAGGCTACCAAAAGGCCGAACACTACATTCATGAGCGCGGCGATACAGGCAGCACCAAAGCTTAGCTTATAGGAAGCCAGTACGCGCGGATCTGTCACTGCAGCCCAGAGTGCTCCCCAATCCATTGTCGCTGTCTTAAGAAAAACAGCCGACAACGGAAGAAGAACAAACAGGCTCAGATAAAAGATGGTAAAACCCAGCGTTAATGAAAAGCCGGGCAATACACTAAATTGTTTCCATTTTGTTTTCATCTCTTTTTCCTCATACTCTATGGTTTGTATATTTGGTCAAAGACCCCTCCGTCAGAGAAATGCGTTTTCTGTGCCTGTTCCCATCCTCCGAATAATTCATCGATCGTAAATGTATTAATTTTCGGAAATTGCTTTTCATACTTGGCCGCAACTGTTTTCGATTCGGGGCGATAGTAATTCTTTGCAGCGATTTCCTGACCTTCCTCGGAATATAGATATTTAAGATATTCCTCAGATATCTCACGTGTGCCTCGCTTATCTACTACCTTATCCACCACGGCTACCGGCGGTTCAGCCAAAATGCTAAGTGAAGGATTAACGATTTCAAAATTCCCTTTACCAAGCTTGTTAACTGCAAGCAGAGCGTCATTCTCCCATGTGATCAATACGTCTCCGATACCGCGTTCGACAAAGGTCGTGGTCGCTCCTCTTGCACCGGAATCTAATACCGGCACGTTTTTAATAATTTTGGTCACAAACTCTTTGGCCCTGTTCTCATCTCCACCCTGCTTCTTCAGCGCGTATCCCCAGGCCGCAAGATAATTCCATCTCGCACCACCAGAAGTTTTCGGATTAGGCGTAATAACGGAAACTCCCGGTTTAGCAAGGTCATCCCAATCTTTAATACTTTTCGGATTGCCTTTTCGCACTAAAAATACGATAGTCGAAGTATACGGCGAACTATTGGAAGGCAAAATCTTCTGCCAATTTTCTTTAAGTAACCCTTTCTTCTGGATAGCATCAATATCGTAGGCAAGCGCCAGTGTTACCACATCCGCATCCAGTCCATCAATAACGGCCCGCGCTTGTTTTCCTGAACCGCCGTGAGATTGTTTAATGTTCACTGTTTGACCCGTCTTTTTCTTCCAATAAGCAGAAAATGCCTTGTCATACTCTTGATATAACTCCCGTGTTGGATCATACGACACATTCAAGATTTGCACTGTCTCTTTTGCTGAAGAATCCCCGCCTGTCAATGCGCCACCCGCTTCTTTAGAAGAACCGAAGCATCCACCGAGTGTCAAGGCAGCCATCATACTAAACGCCAATCCGTAAAGCAACCCTTTTCTTTTTCTCTTGTTTTCTTCTCGTAGCCTTTGCATCATTCTCGCTCCTTCTCTCTCTTCTTAAATAAAATGGATAAAAAAATCGACCCTTTACGTAGGTAAGAGGCCGACGAACAAGTAATACAAAGACGTCTAACCTCTTATCTTTCAGAACGTGGTTCCGCTGGAATTGGCACCGACTTTATACCGGTTGCCGAGGTATCATCAGGCCAGTCCCTCCACCTCTCTGGATAAGAGCATTCGATTATTTTTTATGCGATTAATTGACTTCATTTTATTCTCACTTTACACATTAGTCAAGTAGGAATAAAGGAAATATTTTCGTTTTATTCACACTGGGTCCGGTAAGATTGTCATTTTACTGTATTCTTCTACCATGTTTCAAATGCACCAATTACTCCTCACAAAGAAAAAACAGGAGCTTAGTGAATACAAAGCGAACTATATACATCTGATTTGATACATCGACAAATTCTTGTGGTGAGAGGGAAGAAAAGAAGGAATGACGGTGGGCAGGAGCGGTCGGAAAAAGACATGCTGGCCTTTCTTCTGCCGGAGCGCAGGACGTATCCACCCTCTTCTTTCTCCATTCCTCCTTCTTCCAACCACACTACCCTATTCAAATATTAAGTGTAACTTATATATACAAATCAACACCCAAAAGCTATCAAAAATGCTCATTCGCCTGTTCAACCTCCTACAGCAAAACGGGCGAAAATCTCATCAATACGAGAAGAAAGCAGTCTTTGATATATTGGGTGTCATTTAAATATCCTCTAATGCAAATAATAGCTTCCGTTAGCCATTATTTTGATTGCTGCGGGACCAGATAACGACAGGGATAAGTAGTAGTGAAAGAATACCTCCAGCAAGTGAGAGTGTTGTATAACTGGAATGAGCTACGACCATGCCAGATAGTGCTCCACCCGATGCCCCCGCCAATGCGATCAAGACATCAACAGATCCTTGCGTCTTTGCGCGAGTGGACGGGTTAGTTGCATCTACAATGAGCGCTGTACCGCTAATCAAGCCAAAATTCCAACCAAGCCCAAGCAAAGCGAGAGCAATGATAAGTACTAGAATGGAATCAGCAGGTGCAACAGCAGCCAGAACACCAGCAGCGAGTAGAGTGGCACCAGAAGCAATTGCCATTGTAGTACGTCCAATCTTATCTACAAGGATACCAGTCACAAGAGATGGTAGGTACATTGCGCCTATATGGAAGCCAATTACCAGTCCTACTTCTTTCAAGCTATGTCCATGATGCCCCATATGTACAGGTGTCATCGTCATAATTGCAACCATAACAATTTGAGTTAAGACCATTACCGTAGCCCCGACAACAATTCCTCGTTTGTTAATTGCTGGTGCTTTAGAATTCCTGTCTAAAAGTTTACTATCGTCCGCTTTCTTCATATCATCTGCAATTGCTTTCGCAACAATGAAAGGATCAGGGCGAAGTAAAGCTAGAAGCACCAAACCAGCAAGAATGTAGGCTGCGGCAGCTAAAATGAATGGACCAGATAGAGCAGGAACGCCAATTGATATAGCAAATTCGCCCATTACATCAACCAAGTTTGGACCCGCAACAGCGCCGAATGTTGTTGATACCATTGCAATACTGATTGCAGTTGCTCGCTGTGTAGAGTTTGCCAAGTCCGTGCCTGCATAGCGTGCTTGTAGGTTTGTAGCAGTCCCAGCACCATAGATTAGCAGTGATGCAAACAGAAGTAGAATACTATTACTCGCTGCTGAAATCACTACCCCAATCGCGCCAATACCGCCAGTCAGGAATCCTGTTGCGAGTCCAAAACGGCGTCCAAAACGTTGAGAGAGTCGCCCTACAAGTAGTGCTGCCCCAGCAGATCCTAAAGTGAACAACGCAGCCGGCATCCCTGTAAAACTATCTGTACCTAGCATATCTTGTGCAAGAAGCGCTCCAACGGTTACGCCTGCTGCAAGTCCTGCACCGCCAAAAATTTGTGAAATGACAACAATGATTAACGTCCGTTGATATATCTGTCGTTGCTTTTCTGGGGAATCGATGTAACTTCGTAACCAAGCTGGTGTACTTTCTAAAGCTTTTGAGTTATCGGCTTTATGCAACATCACTCAATCTACCTTTCCAAGGAACCGACTTTACATATTTTATAACTTCTTTATTCATTGTGCCCCCCTATAATTTTAAGATTGTAAAGAATAGATAAAGGTCTTACTAAGAGATGTTGCTCTCCTATACTGAAATCCTCTTTATAATCCCTAACTTCATCTTATCTCTTCCATTATTTAATCTTCTTGTTTTACAAACTCCTGCCAATCTTGAACACTTTTTTCTAATCGAAAAGCATTAATCCCTTTTGTTTTTAATAATTCAACTGCTTCCACAGACATTAAGCAATAAGGACCTCTACAATAAGCAACAACATCACAGTTCGATGGTAAAGAAGATAGTTTCTCTTCTAATTCTTCAATTGGTATGGATACAGCACCAGAAATATGAGCCTCTTCGTATTCCTCTTTCGGTCTTACATCTAAAAGTAGGACATCTCCATTTTCCATCCGTTTTTTTAGAGCTGATAGTGACAATCCCTCCATCTTGAAATGATTATTTAAAAATTCCTTTTTAATATGTTGTACTTGAACCAATTGTTTCTCAGATAAACTATGTAAGGCACTCATAAATTCTGAAACAGCAGAATCGGCTAGTTCATAAATAACAAAATTACCTTGTTTCTTGTAATTAACTAATCTTGCATTGTAGAGAGTTTGCAAATGCTGTGACACATTGGCAACATTCATACCCGTATTCTTAGCTAATCCCTCAACTGATTTTGGACTTTGCGATAAGAGGTCAAGTATTTCTAACCTTTTAGGACTAGAAAGACTTTTACCAATGCGGGCAAATTCTTGATACAACATATCCTTTAATGTTCTTTCTCGAACCAATCAAGCTTCACCTCAATTATTCAATTGTTTTATTGAATAGTTGCATTTTAGATGTTTTATACTTCAGAGTCAACTTAATCATGCTATTTTATGCTTAACCATAGCACTCGAAGTTCTTAGCTTGATAGCAATGTAACGGTATACCATTTGTATACATCTGATTTGATACATCGACAAATGTTTATGGTGAGAGACAAGAAAAGAAGGAAGGGCGATGGGTGGGAGCGGTCGGAAAAAGACATGCTGGCCTTTCTTCTGCCGGATCGCAGGGCACATCCAATCTCTTCTTTTTTCCGAATCGCCTCCTTCCAACCACACTCCTCTGTCAAAATATCAAGTGTAATTTATATAAGTAATGCTAATACAAAAGCTAAAGTTTATGAACATAGACTTCAAAAAAAGAAGTGGGAAGAAAAATGGAATAAACTTGATATTATACACATGAATTTATGATTATATAGCTTGTTACACTGACTAAAATTGATAGTTAAATAAAAGAAGCTGACCCAAAAGGACACGTAAAGTAACCTTTTAGCATCAGCCCCGAAGTCTTATGGCTTTTATTTAATGTGTAATTCTACGGAGGATGGATTTTTGCTGTTTCTGGAAACTTTAATACCTGATCCTCCCTTTTTTTGAACGATCTCAAAAACTACCTTTTCCTTTACACTCGACACGTCTATTCTATAAACTTTCTCTGCTCCAGGCTTTAAGGTATCTACATGTGTAAGCTGGTCATCGGCATAAACAGGTAACAATTCTTTTGCTGACGAATCTTTAACGTATACATTTATTTGAAATTGACGACTAAGAGCTTCGTTCCTGTTTTTAACTTTCACATATAGGTTATTGTTATCTTTTTTCGGCGAAAGTGTACAACGTGAGATGTTTGTTCGTGACATACAATCTCCTCCAAGCTTTTCACTTCTTAGTCTTTTTTGATAGCCTTAATAGCATCCGTGATAGCTTTACGATTACCGTTTTGTACTTGTAACAATTGGTTGAGTGTATTAGTAAGGTTAGAGATTAGGGCTTCTATATTTTCTGAATTCTGATTTTCCTTTAAGGTTTGCAACATAGTAAGTGTAGATAGAGTCATAGCCATATATGCAGGACTATTATCCGTTACGTTGATAATGGTATTGTTTCCGTTTTTAAACGTATTGTGTCCAGAACTTGCTCTTGCGTCAGCGTCGGCGTCGGCGTCCGCGTCCGCATCCGCGTCGGCATCCGCATCCGCATCCGCGTCGGCATCTGCATCGGCGTCGGCGTCCGCGTCCGCATCCGCGTCCGCATCTGCATCAGCGTCGGCATCAGCGTCGGCGTCCGCATCTGCATCAGCGTCGGCATCCGCGTCGGCGTCAGCATCCGCATCCGCGTCGGCATCAGCGTCGGCGTCAGCATCCGCATCCGCATCCGCGTCGGCATCAGCGTCAGCATCCGCATCGGCATCAGCGTCAGCATCCGCATCCGCGTCGGCATCCGCATCCGCGTCGGCATCAGCGTCAGCATCGGCATCCGCATCGGCATCAGCGTCAGCATCTGCATCGGCGTCAGCATCCGCATCCGCGTCCGCATCCGCATCGGCGTCGGCATCCGCGTCAGCATCGGCATCGGCATCGGCATCGGCATCTGCATCGGCGTCAGCATCTGCATCGGCGTCGGCATCCGCGTCAGCATCTGCGTCGGCATCAGCGTCCGCATCGGCATCCGCATCGGCATCCGCGTCAGCATCTGCATCGGCGTCGGCATCTGCATCGGCGTCGGCATCCGCATCAGCGTCAGCGTCGGCATCTGCGTCGGCATCCGCATCCGCATCAGCGTCAGCATCGGCATCCGCATCCGCATCCGCATCCGCGTCGGCATCCGCATCAGCGTCGGCATCCGCATCAGCGTCGGCATCGGCATCCGCATCAGCGTCTGCATCTGCGTCGGCATCCGCATCCGCATCAGCGTCTGCATCCGCATCGGCATCTGCGTCGGCATCCGCATCCGCATCAGCGTCGGCGTCTGCATCAGCGTCTGCATCCGCGTCTGCATCGGCATCCGCATCAGCGTCAGCATCCGCATCAGCGTCTGCATCCGCATCCGCGTCAGCATCAGCGTCGGCGTCGGCATCCGCGTCAGCATCAGCGTCCGCGTCGGCGTCGGCATCCGCGTCAGCATCGGCGTCAGCGTCTGCATCCGCGTCGGCGTCGGCATCGGCGTCGGCGTCGGCGTCGGCATCCGCATCAGCGTCGGCGTCTGCATCAGCGTCTGCATCCGCGTCTGCATCGGCATCCGCGTCAGCGTCGGCATCCGCGTCGGCATCCGCATCTGCGTCGGCATCGGCTTTCGCCTTCGCATCGGCATCGGCATCCGCGTCAGCGTCAGCGTCAGCGTCAGCATCCGCGTCAGCGTCTGCATCCGCGTCGGCATCCGCATCGGCGTCGGCATCAGCGTCCGCATCGGCATCGGCATCGGCATCCGCATCGGCGTCAGCATCTGCATCGGCGTCGGCATCCGCGTCGGCGTCAGCATCCGCGTCAGCATCCGCGTCAGCGTCAGCATCTGCATCGGCGTCGGCATCTGCATCAGCGTCGGCGTCAGCATCCGCGTCAGCATCCGCGTCAGCGTCAGCATCCGCGTCAGCGTCTGCATCAGCGTCGGCATCAGCGTCAGCGTCGGCATCAGCGTCGGCATCTGCATCGGCATCTGCATCGGCGTCCGCATCAGCGTCAGCATCCGCATCGGCATCTGCGTCGGCATCAGCGTCGGCATCTGCGTCGGCATCTGCATCGGCGTCCGCGTCAGCGTCAGCATCCGCATCAGCGTCAGCATCCGCATCGGCATCTGCGTCGGCATCTGCGTCGGCATCTGCGTCGGCATCTGCGTCAGCATCGGCATCTGCATCCGCGTCGGCGTCCGCATCAGCGTCTGCATCCGCGTCCGCATCGGCATCCGCATCGGCATCCGCGTCAGCATCGGCGTCGGCATCCGCGTCGGCATCCGCGTCCGCATCCGCATCGGCGTCAGCATCCGCGTCGGCATCCGCATCCGCGTCGGCATCCGCGTCCGCATCGGCATCGGCATCCGCATCCGCGTCAGCATCTGCATCGGCGTCGGCATCTGCATCCGCGTCGGCGTCAGCATCCGCGTCAGCATCCGCGTCAGCGTCAGCGTCAGCATCCGCGTCAGCGTCGGCGTCAGCGTCGGCGTCGGCATCCGCGTCGGCATCGGCTTTCGCTTTCGCTTTCGCATCCGCATCCGCATCAGCTTTCGCTTTCGCGTCCGCATCGGCTTGTGCTTCTACATCTATTGCTATATCTGCATCTGCATCGTTGTCTAATGATATATCCTGGTCTAATTCATTATCATTCAGTCTTTTATTTTTTTTTCTGTCTTTATGTTTTTTATCTTTTTTTCTGTCTTTGTCTTTATCTTTTTTTCTGTCTTTTTCGTACTTAAATTCGTCGTTCATATTCAAAATAAATTCCTCCTTTTTTCTATCTTTTTTCACCTAAACTCGTCGTTAATATTTAAAATAAATCCTCCTTTCTTTCTTTGGTAAATTATTGTATGAATACATGTCC
Organism: Aneurinibacillus migulanus; assembly: GCF_001274715.1. Classification (GTDB taxonomy): domain Bacteria; phylum Bacillota; class Bacilli; order Aneurinibacillales; family Aneurinibacillaceae; genus Aneurinibacillus; species Aneurinibacillus migulanus. The sequence goes on from NZ_LGUG01000004.1 coordinate 3,786,799, forward strand.
CTGCACGTTATAGACGAAGTCATTGAAGGGCAGCCTGATTTTCAAAGCTTTTTTTGCACTAAGGTGTAACTATATACATGTGATTTGATACATCGACAAATTCTTGTGGTGAGAGGTAAGAAAAGAAGGACGGGCGGTGGGCGGAAAGTGTAATTTATATAAATTGACAAGCACGCATAACTGAAATTTGTGTTTCATTAGGCGTGGTGGTACAGAGTTCTAGCACAAAAAAGTGCCTTGATCCAGTACTGAATCAAGACACCTTTTATTTAAAAACAATTATTCGTCACTATGATTACTATCACGTTTTTCCCTCTTAGTTAACGCATCTGCATCGCGCTTTTTCTTCTTAGCTAAAGCATCTGCATCGCGTTTTTCTTTCTTAGCTAAAGCATCAGCATCACGTTTTTTCTTCGTAGCTAACACATCGGCGTCGGTTTTTACTTGTACGTCTATCGCTACATCTATTGCTACATCTGCATCATTGTCTAATGATATATCATGGTCTAATTCGCTATCATTCAGTCTTTTATTTTTTTTTCTGTTTTTATCTTTTTTTCTATTTTTTTCGCACTCAAGTTCGTCATTCATATTCAAAATAAATTCCTCCTTTCTTTCGTAAATTATTGTATGAAGACATGTCTATGCACGTTATAGACGAAGTTATTGAAGGGCAGCCTGATTTTCAAAGCTTTTTGTTGTATTAAGATGTAGCTATATACATCTGATTTGATACATCGACAAATTCTTGTGGTGACAGGGAAGAAAAGAAGGAAGGGTGGTGGGCGGTCGGAAAAAGACACGCTGGCCTTTCTTCTTCCGGAGCGCAGGGCGCATCCAACTTCTTCTTTTTTCCGAATCGCCTCCTTCCAACCACACTCCCCTGTCAAAATATCAAGTGTAATTTATATAAATTGACAGATATAGACGATTAAAATTCGTGTTTCATTAGACGTGGTAGTACAGGGTTCTAGTACAAAGAAGTGCCTCGATCCAGTACTGGACCAAGGCACTTTTTATTTAAGAACAATTATTCGTCACTATGATTACTATCACGATTTTTCTTCTTAGCCAAAGCATCGGCATCACGTTTTTCCTTCTTAGCCAAAGCATCAGCATCACGTTTTTCTTTCTTAGCTAAAGCATCAGCATCACGTTTGTTCTTCATAGCTGACGCATCAGCATGTTCTTTATGTTCATGAGCCATAGGAATATCCCTCCTTTCCATTCAATTTATCACTAATATATGAAGAACAAATAAAAAGGAAACTGGAGAGGAGTAAATTTAGTTTAAAGCCTGATTCTCGTATAAGGAATCTATGAAACTTGGATATACAGATGCTATGACTCTACAAAGTAGGTGGGAGCGGTCGGAAAAAGACACGTTGGCCTTTCTTTTGCCGGATCGCAGGGCGCATCCACCCTCTTCTTTTTTCCGAATCTCCTCCTTCCAACCACGCTACCATGTCAAAATATCAAATGTAATTTACATAGCATAGGGAAACGGATCAAAAGAAATAGGGGGAAAGAAGTTGATTGTTATATACTATTGTAGTAAAAGTTATAATTTATACTTATGTGGACTTGAAAATCCAAGCTTATATTCTCAAAAGTATAGAGGTGGAAAGATACAGTGCGCGAGTTTTCTTTAAATCTTTCGTTAAGCAAAAAGCCTATCTTTTTTCAAATTTATAGTTATTTTAAAAATGAAATCCTTAATGGCCAATTACAATATAATGATTTCCTTCCCTCCATACGAAGCTGTGCGCAATCGTTTAAAGTAAGCAAGAATACGGTGGAAGTTGCTTATCAGCTTTTGGTATCAGAAGAATACATACATAACATTCCAAAAAGAGGCTATAAAGTAGTATATCAAGGGAAAACAAAACTCCATCACGATATAGCTATATCAGACACTTCTTTAACTCAAGCGATACGTTATGATTTTCGTTATGGAAACATTGAACTTAATACATTCCCTTTTCATCAGTGGAATAAAGTACGTAATGCATGTATAGCTCATAATCAAAGGAACTATATGGTAGAAGGGAAATCTCAAGGAGAATACGGATTGAGGAAGGAGTTATCCAGATTACTGTATGAATCCAAAGGAGTCCTCTCTAACCCCGAGCAAATTGTTGTAGGGTCTACTCCCCAACAGCTTGTCTCTCTCTTATGTCAAATACTAGAAATTGATAAACACATCATCGGTGTGGAAAATCCCGGATACGATGGTGCAAGAAATACATTTTTAAACTATGGTTTCCAAGTCCAGCCTATTCCTCTGACCAAAGACGGGGTTTCTATAGATGAGCTTGAGAATAGTCATGCAAATGTTATGTATGTAAGTCCTTCTCAACAGTTTATGAACAAGATGAACATGTCTCAAAATAAAAGGCAAGAATTAGTTACCTGGGTTCACTCACATACATATATTATAGAAGATGACTATGAATGGGAGTTTAAGTATCAAAATGATTATTTGCCCTCTATTCAAAGTCTATATCCTGAAAAGACAATTTATATTGGTAGATTTTCTAAAGCATTAGTACCTATCTTCAATTTAAGCTATCTCGTGCTTCCTTATGATGTACTATCCTTATTTTACTCAAAAGTTACAGAATACGATCAACCTGTTTCCAGGCTTGATCAATTAACTTTTTCACAATATTTATCTGATGGCTATTGGTACAAACAGTTACAAAAAATGCGAGAAACATACGAAGAGAAACGAAAGATTTTTTTTGAAGCTATATCCCAATACATGAGACACGTAGTTAAAGCCGAAGGAAAAGACATGGGCCTGCATACTTTCTTAACTGTAAAGACAGATAAAACAGAAGCCGAATTAATTGGGCTAGGCGTACAAAAAGGGGTAAAAGTCTATGGAACATCAAGATATTGGTTTCATACCAAAGAAAAGTATCCAACGGTGTTGCTAGGTTATGGAGCTCTAAGCCCTAGTGAGATTCACAATGGCATAAAGTTGTTAGCCGAAGCTTGGTTTGGATAAATTCCTCTTATCTTGTCCCACTGACTATATTTATTCTGTCCCTTTAACGGAAAAAAAGTTCCATCTACTATGTATGTATATCATACATAATGAAGGTGGTTATATATATGAACTTTATTTTTGATATGGATGGAACGATTTGCTTTAACGGACAACCTATCTCAAAGAACATTTTACATTTTTTATTGGAATTACAGGAATCCGGCCATTTTGTTGGCTTTGCTTCTGCACGGCCTTGCCGCGATATGCTTCCCGTTTTAGATGACAGATTCGAGGATCATCTTTTAATCGGCGCGAACGGAGCGATGACGTATTATGAGGGAAGGCCCCACCATTTTTCTCCGATTCCTACCGGATTAGCTGAAGAAATAATACATATACTCGATGACTATCATGCTGAATACCTTATTGATGACAAATGGAATTACGCTTGTAATTTTGAGCCACCTCATCCTTTTCTCAAAAATGTAGATCCGCTTAAATTAGCCAACCGTGTAGAGATTGGACAAATACAGTCTTTTATTAAAATCGTTGTCTTATCTTGCAATCACTTTGCAGAACTTGCCGAAAGAATAAAACAATTAGATGTCACGATTCATTACCATTCTGCAGAAGGGATTTTGGATATAACCTATAAAGATGTAAATAAAATGGCCGCTTTGGAGCAATCAGGTCTTCCCTTAGAAACGTTTATTTGCTTTGGAAATGACATGAATGATCTTCCTTTGTTCAAAAAAGCTCACCATTCCGTACTTATTGGGGAATATGAACCTCTTCTTATGATAGCGAAAGAACGACTCTTAGTTGATGAGCAGATTGAAAAAAATATTATAGCGAAATTACAAGAGCTTAGCATTGCTTTCACTTAGACAAATCAATAGAACTGTTGACCCCTTCTTTTTCAGATAATAAGTATACTATCGAAATAAGTAAAGCCCAATTACCTTTAAATTAAACGAAGGAATTTGGGCTTTTTACATAAAATTTGTTTAATGGTAAATCTATATTTTACTAGCGCTATAAATTGAACAATCGGAATGAAAAATGTATAATTAAAAATAATTCAAAATATTATACACAAATCAATTTGGAGGTCTCTATAATGAATGAAAAAGATTGTTTAATGCTGCAATATATTTATGAAGAACAGAATATCACAAAGGCAGCAGAACGTCTTTACATTACACAGTCAGCAGGAGGATTAGATGGGCTGGGTACGAATGGTGACGTCGAGTGCTGTCGTTGGTTCATCAGCAATTAGCAATTTTGGTTCACATGACATCGCCATCGCAATCATGACACATTGCCGCATACCACCAGAGAGTTGATACGGATATTCATGATAAATCTCTTCAGCACGGGGAATACCGACCAGCTTTAACATATGAATCACATGATTTTTCGCTTTCTTTTTGTCATATTGCAAATGAATCTCCACAGCTTCCTGAATCTGCTCACCAATCGTAAACGCGGGATTTAACGAAGTCATCGACTCTTGAAATAGCATCGAAATTTCTTTTCCTCGTATTTCTCTTATCTCTTCTTCCGACAGAAATAACAAGTTTTTCCCGTTAAACTGAATGCTACCCCCGACAATTTTCCCAAGCGTATCTTTTAATAAGCACATGACTGAAAGTGAGGTCACACTTTTGCCGCACCCAGACTCACCGACAATCCCGACCGTTTCACCTTGAAGAATCCCAATATCTACACCATTCACAGCAGGAACCATCGTTTTGTCATTATAAAAATAAATAAGGCGCAATATAAGGGCCGATAATCGAGAGCACCAGCAGAAAAATAATAAAATAGCCTGCTATTAAAGCTATCGGTTGCCGCTTGAATGACAGGATAATCCCGAAAAGAGATGGAATCAATGAGCAACCTTCCTAACCCAGGCCAGTTAAATACAGTTTCTACGACAATAGCTCCACTTAACAGAAACCCAAATTGAAGCCCGGTCATTGTGGCTACAGAAATCATGGCATTTTTTAGCGCATGCTTCCAAATAACTGTACTCTCACGCAAGCCTTTTGCTCTACCTGTACGGATATAATCTTCTTTCAAAATATCCATGAAAGAAGAGCGGGTGAACCGGGCAATAATAGCGGCTACACCTGATCCCAGCGCGAATGAAGGCAAGATATAACTGCTCCATGAGTCATTTCCTCCTGTGGGAAGCCAACCTAAATAAACAGAAAATACTTATATTAGCATTAGACCTAACCAAAAAGAAGGAAGGGCGGTGGACGGGAGCGGTCGGAAAAAGACACGTTTCTTCTGCTGGAGCGCAGGGCGCATCCCCCCTTCCTTCTTTTCTTACTTCTTACCATAAGAATTTGTCGATGTATCAAATCAGATGTATATACTTGAGAATAAGGGGGATGTGCAAACCGTGATAACTACGGTCTTCACATCCCCCTTATGATTCATGCTTACTCGTCTTTTACTTTATTCTTTTTAAAAAATCGACAAATGCCTTAACAACTGAAACTTCCAATGATTTTTTCCTGTAAATTATCCATGTTCTCCGTAAAATAGGAATCCCACTTTTTGATGTTAAATTAATTTTAAAAAGTTTTTCATTCTCATCCAACAAAATACCAGGGAGGATAGCATATCCCAGACCATTTAGAGTCATTTTCTTACATGTTTCCATCTTATCAACCTCCATCATAATAGAGGGGGGCTGCGAATACATTTCTTTCCACCAATCTTCAATTAATAGTTTTAATGAGGTATCCGTATTGTAATTAATTCTCGGTAAGTTAGGAAGGTCCTTTAAACTAATTTCCCTATCTGAAACCACGAAGAGGGGTTCTTCCATTAATAAATGTTTTTCTTCTGGCCAATTATAATCTCCTCGAACAATCCCAACATGAACATCATGCTTATAAACAGAATTAATGACTTCTGCACTCCAACCAGTGGTCACATTAAAATCTACATCGGGATATTCATTATGAAAGTTTTTTAAAATGGAAGGAAGCTTATATCCAGCAAACATGCTAGAAACACCCAACCTTAGAGTTCCTCGAACCTTTCCCTCCATATTTAATAAATATTCTTTTGTTTTACGCAGTTGTAATAGCATATCTTCAGAATATCTAACCAAATGCTCACCCTGTGCTGTAAACTCGACTCCTTTTCTCCCTGTATAGACCAATGTTACGCCAAACTCTTTCTCCAATCGCTGCAAACGATACGTAAGCGCGGGTTGAGAAATGCATAGTTTTTCCGCAGTTTTTGTAATATTTTTTGCTTCATAAAGAGCATGTAACATTGTCCAATCTCGTTCATCCATTGCTATTCACCATACCAGTTTATAAAATTTAACTTTTCCCACCGATACGAGAAAAAATGCTTATGACATTTTTGATGTTCTCTATGAGTATACCATGTGTTAGCGCAATTATAGCATAAGCCGAAGATAATCTACCTTCTTAATGGACGAGACGCGTGATGCGCTTCTTCTTCCATGACCATCGATAGTACGAATATTGTAAAGCGAGACTGATGAAGAAACCAGCTGGATACCCAATCCATATCCCTTTTATGCCAAGGCTGCTGAAATTTGAAAGTACGTAAGCTACAGGAACTTCAACACACCAAATCGATATCACACTAAACACAGTTGGCCACAGTACAGTTCCACTTGCACGCATTGTAGCAGCAATGATCAATGTATGGCCAAAAATCAAATAACTCCACAGTGTGATCATTAGCAAACTATGTGCGATATCAAGCGTATGCTTGCTCGTTAGGAACAAGGATAAAATTCCCTGCGAGAATACATAGACAAGTATGATTAAAACACCACCGATTACATAATTAAGTAGCACACCAGCGCGAACCACTTGCTTCAGTCGTTCAAACTGATTTCCCCCAATAGACTGTGCGGCAAATATGGAGACGGTAATACTTAGACTCATTGCGGGCATCGCTACATAACTTGCCACTTGATTTACCGCACCATACGCTGCGGTAGCATCGGATCCAAAACGATTCACGAATGTGATGACAGCAATCTCAGCTAGTGATACGAGTATCATATTGATGCTTGATGGAATGCCAAGACGTAGCAATAATTTTAACAATCCCCAATCCATCCGAAGGTGCTGGCGAACGGATGCATCGAACTGTAATGGATGCTTTATTTTACCTAGGTAGATGAGCATGATGACAAATGTTAGTACCGTTGATACTACGGATGCGTAAGCTGCCCCATAGATACCGAGCTTTGGTAGACCGAGCCATCCAAAAATCAGAAGCGGTAACAATCCAACATCGAGCGCTGTGCTGACAATAAGAAAATAAAACGGTGTCTTGGAGTCACCTATACCGCGTATAAAAGTGGTATATGCAATATATAAAAACATAATCGGCATAGACCAAAATAGGATTCGCGCATAGTGAACACTAACGGCAATAATATTTTCTGGTGTACCTATTAGGCGCAGTATCTCCCAGGTGAATACATTTCCGATAATCGCCAACACCAATCCGAGAATAAAGGTAAACATAAGTGTTGTTCCAACGATTGCCTTTAAACGCTCTTCATTTCGCGCACCATATGCCTGACCGATCAGGATTGAACTACCTGAGCCTATGCCTATGGTGAAAGAAACGAGTAGAAAAAACAATGGAAAGAAGGCCGAAATTGCAGCTAAGGCATCTACTCCAAGCCAACGTCCGACAACGACCATACCAACCAATTGACCTATCGATTGCAGGGCATTGCTAAGAATCAGGGGTATAAAAAACATGAACATGGTACGCCATATGGGTTGATTGTCAGTTCCCTTACTTGGTAAATACGTACCTTCTTTATTTAACTCTTGGGGCGATTTCATTTTTCATTACTCCTCTTCATCGGGTTTTTTCCCGACTCTATCCACTTTCTTGTACTTTCAAGTTCTTTATTACTTCAAAAACAAAGGCTTATTCTCTAAATTCCTGCCATACATCCCACTCTCCTCACATTCCAAATTAACAAACAAATCATTATTAAGTCTATATATTAACAGTTGTTTTTCTGTTTTGTCTATAAATTATTAAAAATACTTCAATCTTGAACATATAACCACAAGGGTGATAATCATCCAATAAGAAGGAAATGGATTGTCCAGGCTCTCAGACGGTGTATCGTCATAGGCATATGTACCATTTACAAATCTAAAATAAAATTGATAATGATAATTATTATCTAAATTATAATAATATACATCAGAAAAGGAGACTTTATATGCTTGTTACATTCTTACGAGAAAATAGGTTCGCTTCTCATGTATTAACTATGCTCCGCTTATATCTTGGTTGGACATGGTTACAGGCTGGATAGGGAAGATAGCAGGAGAAAATTTTGATACTACAGGTTTCTTACAAGGTGCTCTTAAAAAAGCATCTGGTGAACACCCAGCCGTTCAATCTTGATAGGCTGATTTTAACGTGGAAAAAATAGGAATGGATCGTTGGCTAATCCCATTTTTAAAAAGGAAAATCTTAAAAAAAGACGAACAAGAAATACTTTTGAAAAACGCTTAATACAGAAAAAAGCAGTTCTCTGACGAGTTAGGAGAACTGCTTATCTACACGCGCAAGTTATGAATAATCAACAGGTGTGATGTATTCTCTTTTCTCTCCTCTTTTTACTAGCTTCCAATCAAGCTCCACGTTTTTTCTCATCTTGCGAAGAAGCTGTAAGGTTACATCTATTTCTTCTTGAGTAAAACCGTTTAATGCCACCTTTGTGGAATGTATTTCTTCCCTCTGCAAAAAAACATACAAGCTTTCACCTCTATCTGTCGGAAACAGATTTAGAATTTTCTTATTCTCGGCGTTACTTACTTTTTTTATAAACCCTTCTATCTCTAACTTCGCTATCGCCCTAGCAGCGGTTGTTCTGTCCACTTTAATCATTTCAGCTAATTTTTCTTGAATAATCCCCGGGTTTTCGCATATCCTTACAAGATACAAATATTGTCCTTTGGAAAGCTTAAATTCTTTAAACTCTATATTACTAATAGCATCTAAACATCTGGCAATCATCCCAACTTCTCGAAGAATCTCTTTCATTATTAACCTTCCTTTACTTGCACATTTATTTTGTTGTATTTACAACTATTATTTTTCACATTATACTATTTACAGGAATAAGAGACCACATCATTTCTTTCCATATTATACCCAATAAAAATGAATCGTTGTAAGAAGGGATGGAATTTGACTTGAAAGTTCAACGTATTATAGACAAACAAGAGCTAGAAGCTGCGTTTTATATACGGAAGATCGTTTTTGTGGAGGAACAAAAAGTACCGTTAGAAGATGAGTTCGATGAGCATGACGCTTATGCAGATCATGTTCTCGTTTATTACGATGAAAAGCCGGTAGGAACCGGACGATTACGAATTGTTGATAATGCGGCTAAATTGGAACGCATATGTATATTAGCTTCCCATCGTAAATATGGTCTTGGCAAAGAAATTGTCAAGTCACTCGAAAGGATGGCAAAAGAAAGAGGGCTGGCAAAAGTAAAATTGCACGGTCAAACACATGCGGAGCATTTTTACAAAAAGCTGGGTTATCAAACAGCTTCTGAAATATTTATAGAGGATGGAATTCCGCATATTTTAATGGTAAAAGATATCTCTGAGCACTTATAGGCGCTACACTCATCATTCTTGCCTTCCTCTTCAACGGTCCTATCGGCATAGGAACTCTACTAGCGGCCTTCTTTAGGGGAGCGATTATTCATTTCTTTATACCTTATATCGTAAGATTCGAGAAAAATATAATGCAGAAACAGGAAATGTCGGCTTAATATAGGCCGACATTTCCTGTTTCCATAAGTGTTACTACCAAATGTCTTCATACGTTATACATCGAATTTTTAAAGCAATTCAATCACTACTTTAAAAATCTGACGTCGTATCCATATTCCAAAAATCCCCTTTATGATTTTTTTAAGTTATTTAACATAAGGAGTAAGTCCTGCTTCTTTACGGTAGGCGATTCAGTGAAAATTCGATACAGTATGTTTCCTTCCTCCCCTTTTTCTATCCAGGTTATCTCCTGAAACACCCCTGTCTCACTTAAAAAGTTATTTATATTCCTTGAATAGTAGACGCTATCCTCTCCATTTATCTTCTCGGATGTCGTATCATGATTTGTATTGATTTTAATGGATGTCTCGTCATTCGGTATGGTTTCATAAGATACATATACGTTATCTCCACTTTGGTTTGTATACATTACATTCGGTGTGCTTATGCCGATTTGATTTTGACTATGTGAAGGCTTCGCTTTTTCCCATACCATCTTATTTCCTGTTTCATCTGCCCTCTTCTTTAATTCCCCTGCATAGCTATTGTAATTCTGTACACTTATAGGCTCTGTGGAAAGCCCTATCTTTCCTCCAACAAGTGCAAAACCACCTGGGAAAGACTGAGGTACATTTATGTTTGCAAGCGACTTCGGTAGCTGCTTCCGCCAGTCATCCATGTTCGTATATAGTGATGGGTTTGAAACTTTAATTAGGACCGGAAGTTTCCTCTTTTCCAGCTCCGCCGCATAGATAATAGCTGTTTCTCCAATGGCCAGTTGTCCTTTTACGCTATACAGAAAGCTCCTTATCTCATCGGCTTGCTCTCTTTCAATCACAGGGCCTTCATTTTTTGAGACACTAAGGTTAAAGCCAGGAGCATGCATACTATAAAGAAGATTGGAAGCATAAGCTACTCCAGAAAACAGTAGGCAGGAAACCACAATTGCGGCTACGCGGGAAGGTTTTCTATAACGAGAAAGACCTCGCTTTGCTTCCATATGCCGCTCATACAACTGTGTAATATGAGCATCCAGTTGTTTAGGAACCTCTATTTGTTTCATTTCTTTTTTTAGTTGGTATTTTACTTTCTCATCCATTTGCATCTAATAACGCCCCCTTATCTTCTAAAGAGAATATTGCCTCCGTTTTTAACTTTTGAAGAGCGACCCGATGCCGCGATTTTGCTGTATTCACAGAAATATCAAGAATCGTAGCAATTTCCTCAAAAGAATGATCGTGGTAATAACGCAAAACAAGAACCGTTTTTAATTTATACGAAAGATTTTGCAGCACCGATAGTAATTCTTCAGTATTCTCATGTTCTATGACTTCTTTCTCTATTCTTGTGCTAACTTTCTCTGCTTCTAATAGCTTACTGCGATCATACAATCTGAATCTCCGCCATACTTTTCGATTCCAATTCTGGGTTTGACGAATGGTAAGCCCGTTCAACCACGCCCGAAAAGGCTGCCTAGCATTATAATTCGGAAGTGATTTAAACAACTCGATATACACTTCACTGACAACATCACAAACATCTTGTTTATTGCGCAAAAGAAAAGATACGGTTCGATATACATGCTCCTTCGTTTCTCGATAAATCACCTCAAATGCTTCTTTGTCTCCTACAGCCATTTTACTAAGCCATTCATGCAACTCTGCTTCCGTCATTGCGAACGCCTCCTTTCCTTCCTTCTTCACTTATATCTTGGTTCTTGAACATCAAAAGGATCACTAAAAAATATAGGATTGACATGCCAGTTAACTATTCGTTCGAATTTAAATAAATCCAGGCTTGGCAGCTATATAAATTACACTTGATAGTTTGACAGAGGAGTGTGATTGGAAGGAGGAGATTTCGGAAAAAAGAAGAAGGTGGATGCGCCCTGCGCTCCAGCAGAAGAAAAGCCAGCGTGTCTTTTTCCGACCGCTCCCGCTCACCGCCCTTCCTTCTTTTCTTACCTCCCACCATAAACATTTGTTGATGTATCAAATCAGATGTTTATAGCCTTTTTCTATACTATTTACATACAAACAGCAAAAAATCCGCATTATACCAGGAAGGTTCGTCCAATTCTCTCTTACATATCATGCATAAACTATTAAAAATAAAAGGAGTTGATAATTTTGGGAACAAATTTTAGAGGTAGTGGCTGTTGTGGAAACCATGGAAATTTCGGGAATTTTGGGCAGCAAAAATCGAGTGACAATTGCGTCTGCAGAGTATTACGTCAACTTGTACCTGAGAGAGCAGAAGCTTGTACAACAGGATGCTTTCCTAACAATGTAAATAACGAGCTAACCCCATTTCTTTTGACAAATACTGCCGGTACCCTTCATTTTGCATTTGGTAATATCGGTGCAGGTCCAGGAACTGACCCAGGAGATTGCTTTGTTACACCTTTCTTTGCGGTTGTAAGTGTCGATAACAATTGCTGTGCGGTACTTGAATTACTGCAACCAAATGTCGACCTGTTAGCTGGTGCTGGCGCTATTTGTTGTCTACCGATAAATGCTGTCTGTACTGTTACTGACCTAACCCGAACAGGAATTTGTGTCAATGTGGACCTGAGATGCTTCTGTCAAGTGAACTGCCTAGACCCATCTCTTATCGTAAACAATGGTATCAATGGCCTTGCTGCTAGACGCCGTCAGGCAGGAAAATAATGAATGAGAACAAAAACAACCTATAGATGTTCTATATATACGGAGTATTCTTCTTTATATAGAAAAAATCTAATAGAATAATAGTATGTCAGATTTCTCCCCCAGCCTTCAGTATATAAAGGAATGGGGGATTTTATTTTATTCTTTATCCTTATAACATAATAAGCCCGAAGCCTCCCAATGAGGCAAATCATCCTGCATTGCCAAAGGGAATAAGCACAGGTTCGAATGATGAAAAATACTTGGTCATAGAAAAAAGGATAGCCCTTTGGCTATCCTCAGGGTGTGAAGAAACCTTACGGTTTTCCACACCCTAACCATCTGCTATATAAATTACACTTGATAGTTTGACAGGGGAATATTGTTGGAGGTAGGAGATTCGGAAAAAAGAAGAGGTTGGATGCGCCTTGCGATCTGGCAGAAGAAAGGCCAGCGTGTCTTTTTCCGACCGCTCCCGCCCTTCCTTCTTTTCCTACCTCCTACCATAAACATTTGTCGATGTATCAAATCAGATGTATATAGTACAGATGGTGTTAAATGATTGAATCGAGGATCGTTACTTATCGTCTAGGCTTTCTGTGGCGAAGCTCCATGTGAACCTTTTTCCACTTCTTTTTTTCCGCCGCTTGCAGACGAAGGTCTTCCTTACGAGCCAGATGAGCTAATTCCCGCTGCAGCTTCAGATAGCTGTCAAAACGAGAACGTGCCAGAGAACCGTCGACAAGCGCCGCCTGAACCGCGCAGCCCGGTTCTCGAACATGTCTACAATCATGAAAGCGGCATGCGGCCGTGAGAGATTCAACGTCGTCAAAGGCTCCCCGAAAACCTTCATCCGCTTCCCACAGTTGTAGTTCCCTCATGCCCGGAGTATCGATCATCAAACCACCGCCTGGCAAACGGAATAACTCGCGGTGCGTGGTAGTATGCCGCCCGCGGTCGTCGCCCTGTCGAGCCTCATTGACATGCTGTATGTCTTTTCCGCTCAAATGGTTAATTAACGTAGATTTTCCTACACCAGAAGAGCCCATCAATGCAATGGTAGTACCCTCTCGCAGATAGGGTGTCAGCTCCTCCAGACCGTCTTTCAGTTCTGTACTGACAGCATGAATCGGCACACCCATAGCAATGGACTGTACTTCCGCTATCCAGCGATCCACATCGTTACATAAATCAGCCTTGCTCAATACGATCACCGGGGTCGCCCCACTCTCCCAGGCGAGAATAAGGTAACGTTCTATCCGACGCAGATTTAAATCGTTGTTTAGAGCATTGACAAGAAACACAGTATCTACGTTGGCAGCAACAATTTGCTCCTCTACCGTCTCTCCAGCGACCTTACGGGAAAACTTGCTTTTACGTGGAAGTACGGCATGGATGGTTGCCTTTTTCTCTTCCACACGGGGGCGAATGACCACCCAGTCCCCTATGGCAGGATAGTCCTCTCGTTTGGTTGCTGCATAACGCATCTTCCCGGAAACTTCGGCCAGCAGTTCCCCATGTTCGGTCAATATGCGATACATTCGTTTATGCTCCAAAGCGACACGTCCTACGCTGTAGCCTTGTTCATCGTAAGGGGTGAAATAATGAGTAAACGTATTATTCCAACCCCATGCTTTCAATTTTTCTAGTAATTGTTGATTCATAATCGGATTCCTCCTGAAAATGGTTTTGTTAAAAGCACGTAGCCAAAACCAGTCACAGTGAATCCTTACTGTAGAACGGAGTTAACGTCCAATTGAAGGGAGGATTCCTGTGACTTTAACCTCTACAACCTCGGCAATTTTCATGTTCATCATAATGACATCGCTCCTTTCGGACCAGACAATCCGGTCTACATGATTTCCCAATTATTGTACCATGTAAGGCAGCAATATAACAGGGGGCAGGTCATGATATTCAGAGAAAATAATTTTCAGCAAGTGAGGTTTTGTTTGAGTTGCTCGTTTTCTTTTACCACTTGTTTTTTGAAATAAGTAAGAGGACTCTCTTTATCTATTGATGGAATGACATAAAAATTGATGGACATTTTTCATTATGCATTTACATAATGAAAACCCGTTGACAATTATATAAATGCCCCGTTATAATTCAATGTATTCAAACAAGTCTTGCCTATTACAGCTGTATATATAGCATTGAAGGGATCTTAGTAGTGCCTAGAATTTTTGTCTCAGAGAGCTGGTGGTCGGTGCGAATCAGTACATATCTAGGGCATGAATTACACTCCNATTTGGTCTTTGGGAAAGACGGCAACATAGCCGTTATCAGAATGAAGTGGTGAGCTCATGCTCGCAACTAGGGTGGTACCGCGATGTCTATTCGTCCCTACTGGTTTTCCAGTAGGGATTTTTTGTATCTATAAAACAATGAATGAACGTATATAAGCGTTGAAGGGATCTTAGTAGTGCCTAGAATTTTTGTCTCAGAGAGCTGGTGGTCGGTGCGAATCAGTACATATCTAGGGCATGAATTACACTCCCCGAGCTTCTTTTTCGTAGTAAAGATTTGGTCTTTATGAAGGGAAAGACGGCACATAGCCGTTATCGAAAATGAAGTGGTGGGCTTATGCTCGCAACTAGGGTGGTACCGCGATGTCTATTCGTCCCTACTGGTTCTCCAGTAGGGATTTTTTTTGTGGGAGGGGAACGAAAATGCGGCTAAGAATTCGCTTACCTTGCTAAGAGAACTTCAAACGAAATTGAAAATACAGAAGGGAAGAAATTTAGTATGGAACAATCATTAAAATCGGTAGTACAAGTTCCGGCACACTTGAGACAATTTGTTTCCCAACAACGCTATGAAGAATATACACCTATTGATCACGCTGTATGGCGCTACGTTATGAGACAAAATCATCATTTTCTGAAAGATGTAGCACATCCAGCATATGTAGAAGGACTTTTAGCATCAGGTATTGACACAGAAGCTATTCCAAAGGTATCGGACATGAACCATCGCCTTTCAAAAATCGGATGGGGAGCTGCAATTGTCGACGGATTAATCCCCGGTGTTGCCTTTTTTGATTTTCAAGCTCACGGTATTTTGCCGATTGCCGTAGACATTCGAAAAGTGGAAAACATCGAATACACACCAGCTCCAGATATTATTCATGAAGCTGCGGGACATGCTCCAATTTTGTTTGACACCAAATATGCATCATACGTAAAACGGTTTGGAGAAATCGGAGCTAAAGCATTCGCAACAAAGGAGGAACATGAAGTTTTTGAAGCTGTAAGACATTTATCCATTGTAATGGAAGACCGCAACTCTAAACCTGAGCAAATTGAAGAAGCAAAGCAAATGTTAAATGCAAAACAGAAAGCTGTAAAAGGAACGTCAGAGGCAGAACAAATCTCTCGAATCTTTTGGTGGACAGTAGAGTACGGATTAATCGGAACTGTAGAGAATCCTCAAATTTATGGTGCCGGACTCTTATCATCCGTAGGAGAAAGCAAGCACTGTTTATCGGAAAATGTAGTGAAGCTTCCATTCTCAGTAGAGACTTGTATTCAAACAAGTTACGATGTGACAACGATGCAGCCGCAATTATTTGTATGCGAGAGCTTTGACCAATTGATAGAAGCAATTGAGGAATTTGCAAGTACGATGGCATTTCAAAAAGGTGGAGTTGAGAGCCTGGATAAAGCATTCCAATCAGGCAGTACGTCTACATTTGTCCTAAATTCCGGATTACAAGTTACAGGGACTGTTGCAAACATTCATAAAGATTCAAATGGAGAAGCTATTTATGTAAAAACAACAGGGCCCACAGCCTTGGCGATCGATAATAAAGAGCTTCCAGGACATTCAAAAGACGTTCATCAGGATGGTTTTGGAACACCAATTGGCTTACTGGAAGGCAACATTTTACTCGAAGAATGTACAGACGACCAACTCGGTGCTTTAGGAATTGTAAAAGGCCAAAAGACGACACTACCTTTTAAAAGCGGTATTCAAGTAACAGGCACAGTCTCAAATATTATACGAAATAAAGAAAAAGTCGCTCTGATCTCTTTTGAAAGCTGTAATGTCGTATTAGGAAATACCTTATTATTTGCAGAGAATTGGGGAACGTTTGACATGGCGGTAGGATCTACAGTAATCTCTGCTTTTCCGGGAGCCGCAGATGCAGAAGCATTTTTTGATGCAGTGAAAATGGAAAACGATACTCTGACGGAACCAAAACAATTAACAGAGTTAGAAGGTATGTACCAGACAATCAGAGATACTCGCGAAAAGGAAACATGGGATGAAAATAGTAAAGCTGCTGTTCAAGAAGTTCTTCAAACATTGAGGAACTTTTATCCAAAAGAATGGCTGTTACGCTTAGAAATTCTTGAGTTACTCGGTATTCATGATGTACAAACTTCAGACAAAGAACAAATCCTTGAGGAATTACACAATCTCAGCAAAACAAAAGAGCTTCATCGTCTCATCAAAAATGGCTTAGATTTACTTCCGCTTCAAAAGGGACAGGCAATAAGCTAGAAGTATTGAGCTTCTTAGAAGTACAATCGGAGTGTGCAAAACTCCGAATTTCCACAAAAAGGTTTTTACTCTGCTAAGAGTAAAAACCTTTTTTTATTTAATGGATGAAGCGTACATCAAGGAACATTATCTTTTTTATATAGACATTTTACAAGCAGTTGTTTGTTTTAGTAAAATTTCACAACGTCTTCAAAAGATAAGAATGCTCTTTCACCTGGTTGTTCATTCGGCTCACCAAATGGCATTTGTGCTACTAGGCTCCATTCTTGCGGAATATCCCAAATTTTCTTCTGGAACACGAGGGCGTAGTGTTTCTTTTACGATATCCCAGAACTTTTCATGCTCAGCATCCATTAGTACAACGATGCGTCCGCTTTGCATGTTAAAAGATGTTGGCGCATATAGAGCTATCTTCAATATTTCGCTGATTCTGCCTTTTGTAATTGCTTTATTTTTTTCACCTTACGGATAGAACGACGATAGCATCCTTAAGATTTGTTGTAGTTACTGACATTTTTTATTCCTCCCATTTATGCTACATTGCATTCCATCAAATTCGTTTGTTTTATTTTTTTCTAATTCCTGATCAATGACTTGAGCTAATCTTTCTTTGCTAGTTAGTCCCTGGATAACTTCTTCACCAATCACAAATGTTGGAACAGCCATAATTTGCGCTTCTTCATAGGCGTGTCTTAGTGCTTCTTGATGCACTTCGCGATATTTTCGTGATACTAACGCTTCTTTAAATGCATCCTTAGAAAGGTCAACTTCATCCGCTAATTTTGTTAACACTTCGATGTCTTCGATGTTTTGTTCCTCTTGAAAAAATGCAGCAAACACTCTGTGGTGATACTCATTTCCTTTTCCATGCTCCTTCGCGAATTGGTAACCTTCAAAAGCTAGATGTGTATATGGATGTGGAGAAATACGTGGTAAACGCATTTCGATTCCTAACTTTTTCGCAGCAGGGAGAATAAATGAATCCCATGAACTCAATTTTTCAGGCTCTTGCCATGGATCAATTTTTGAATAAGGGCTAGGACGTAATTCAAATGGCATCCATTCTACTTCTACATCTTTTTCTTTTACGATCTCGTCTAAAGGACCTTTTCCTAAAAAACAAAATGGACAAATAAAATCAGAATAAGCCTTAATTTTTATAGTCATGTATTACCTCACCTTTCCTTTTGTAATTCCTGTTATATTGTAACAATTTCAGTTACATCTAGGAGTAAAAAAATATGCACCTTCCACTATAGAGAATTGCACCTCAATACTTATACACTTACTATGAAGAACTTAACTCGGGTATTTATACCTTTCTTCTTCCACAACGTCTACTGTACTATGCACAGCAATTGTAAAGCAGCTACTAACTTTTATAATTTATCATCTCTGCTGTAACCATTATAGTTACAATAAAAACACAAGTCAATTGCTTTATGATAAAAATTTAAATGAAAAAAGCTAACCTACATTGGTTAGCTTTTAGAAAATATTATGAAGATAATGTTTTGCTGTCATTAGATTCTGTAGGTGGAACATACTTATATTCTTTCTCCCAGAAATCAGCATCTTTAATACCTAACTTTACGGGGTCAAATACAGGGTCTTTCCCCTCTTTTTTCTGGCTTTCATAGTCTTTTAATACCTTTAATGCCGGTTTAGTAAGCAGGAGAATAGCAATGATATTCAACCATGCCATACTTCCCACACCAATATCTCCCAATGCCCAGGCCACCCCTGCCGTCTTCACACTTCCGTAGAAAACAACGGCCAGAATGACAGTTTTCAAAACATATTCTGACCAGACACGTTTTACTTTTTGATTAATATAAGCAAGATTTGTTTCTGCCATATAATAGTAAGCCATAATTGTAGTAAATGCAAAGAAGAGAAGAGAAACTGCCACAAACGAAGCACCGAATCCGGGGAAGGTTGATTCTACTGCTTGCTGTGTATAACCCGGGCCTGGTTCCATATCTCCCAGGTTATTAACCATAGGAGCTGCTCCTTCCGGTGTTACGTTATACATACCTGTAATTAGAATCATAAATGCTGTTGCGGAGCAAACAAACAATGTATCCACGTAAACGGAAAAAGCTTGCACAAGGCCCTGTTTAGCAGGATGTGATACTTCAGCAGCGGCAGCGGCATGAGGTGCCGTTCCTTGCCCTGCTTCATTTGAATAAATTCCACGTTTCACACCCCAGGCAATCGCTGCACCAATAATTCCGCCAAAGGCAGCATCCGAACCGAAAGCGCTTGCAAAAATAAGGGAGAGCACAGCAGGCAATTGGGAAATGTTTAACAACACAATTAACAAAGCGACCAAAATATATCCTAGAGCCATAAAAGGTACAATAACTTGAGCAACAGCAGCAATTCGCTTAACTCCGCCGAAAATAATGGAGGCAAGAACTACCACCAATATGATTCCGGTAACAGTAGGACTGATTCCAAACGCATTATCCAATCCAACTGCAATACTGTTTGCCTGTACACCAGGTAATAGCATGCCTGTCGCAATGACTGTTACGATTGCGAACAATACGGCATACCATTTTATCTTTAGCCCCTTTTCTATATAATAAGCTGGTCCTCCACGAAATTGCCCGTCTTGTTTGGTTTTATACACTTGCCCAAGAGCTGCCTCTACAAATGCAGAACCAGATCCTAAGAAGGCAATAAGCCACATCCAGAACACGGCACCTGGTCCTCCATAGGCAATTGCAGTGGCCACACCCGCGATATTTCCTGTACCTACCCTGCCGGCCAGCGCCATTGATAACGCCTGGAAGGAGGATACACCTGAGTCAGAGCTTTTGCCGTCGAACATAAGCTTAATCATTTCCTTAAAGTGACGCAACTGGAGAAAGCGAGTGGCAATCGAGTAAAACAAACCCGTTCCTAGGCAAAGATAAATCAACCCTTGGCTCCAAATAATTCCATTCAACCAGTTAACAAATGATTCCAAAGAATTTCCCCCTTTTGCAAAAAGATGCTTTCCATACAATTATAAAAAAATATAATTATTTTTCAAATAAATATTTTCTGTATACTAGAATTATATGACAATTTATTTTTTACTGATATATTTTACTCTCTACTTTTACTTTATATACGTCTAGCAGTAGCAATATCAACAAAAAACTTACCATATAAGCTGTACGCATGGGAAATTATATTTAATTCTGATCAACAATGTAATCCCTCCTTTCTGCTGTTTATCGTTTCATTTACGTATCACTTTTCTATATTATATTCAAATCACTATTTCTTTCAGAAAACATGTCAGAAAATGTTACGTTTATTTTGTATGCCTAATCTTTATTCTACATATTGCACAAAAAAACTTGGCTTATGCCAAGTTTTTATTTTTCCAACTTAATCTTCGATATGAAGAGCGGCCAGCCTCTCATCTACAAGCTGAAGTAAAGATTCAAACTCCCTCACTTCACAGCGAAACCATCCAAGACAGAAATCAATTTTTTCTCTCCAATCTAATAATTCGGCTTCTGTACACTTCTCAACTCTCATTATTTCTAGCCCTTGGTATGTGGATGTTATTCTTTCGTTTGTGCTATTCATATATTCATCACTCCCATTGGCCCTTTGAAAATTGGCTATTCTCCGATTAATCTCTTATTAGCATCTACTTCAATACCTTCCAGACGTTTTAGAAACGTGTTGCGCCAATTACCGGATAATTCTTCCACGTCCAAAATTCGTTGAATCGCCTCTACGTTTTGTTTATCATGGTGCATCGTGTAGTTCGCGAATGATACAGTGACATTTTTAGAACTGCGTTGAATGAGATGCATGGATGCAGGCTGCGTTACCCATCCCTCTTCTAATACACGAAAGTAAAAACCGGTAAATCCGGTATTCTGGAACTTAATCGGCAAATCAATGACATCATACTTCTTTGCTAGCTTATGGCATGGTTGTCTAGGTTGACTAACTTGTACAACAGCCTCTCCCATTTGATAAATGTCTCCAATACAAACTACATCCTCCAGCATACCAGTAACGGTGATATTTTCTCCAAATGCTCCAAATGTAAGCTCCCGGTCTAATTCTTTTTCCCAATAAGCATAATGCTCGTAAGAATATACGCAAACAGCTTTATCGACTCCACCGTGATGAACAAGGTCGGCTTGAGCATCCCCATCAAAGTTTAGTGTAGAAAGAAACAACGGTTCATCCACCTGATTTTTATAAATGCCTGTGGAGATCTCTTTCCCCTTATGTGTAATTGTTATCGGTTTTCCTACATTAATTGACTTAATTTCAATGGACACTGCTCTCTCTTTCCTTTCTGCAAGAAATAATTTCGTATGAAATCTACCTTACTATTTTAGCAAAAGAGTTATCCAAAATCTGCAATCCTTCATCTAATTGTTCATCCGTCGTCAAGAGCGGAGGCAGGAAACGAATTACATTGCCGTAAATGCCCGCACTTAAAGCTAGCAAGCCATTTTTCCAGCATTGCGTGACAAGTTGTGCGGTTACTTCTTTTGCAGGTTCCTTGGTTGAACGATCTTTTACAAGCTCCATCGCTACCATCGCACCTATTCCCCGTACATCACCAATTATGTCATACTTCTCCTGTAAGTGGTGGAAATGTGTCATCATGCGTGCTCCAATTATCCGCGCCCTCTCTACTATCTGTTCTTCTTCCATTATCTCAAATACCGCTAAACCTGCGGCACATGCGATTGGGCTGCCGGCAAATGTTCCCCCAAGTTGACCAATTTCAGGAGCATCCATTATATCGGCCCTACCGGTAACTGCACTGAGTGGAATTCCAGCGGCTATTGATTTTGACATCGTAATCATATCAGGGACAACATCAAAATGCTCGATAGCAAACCATTCACCTGTGCGACCAA
The DNA here is from genome assembly GCF_001274715.1 of Aneurinibacillus migulanus. GTDB lineage: Bacteria > Bacillota > Bacilli > Aneurinibacillales > Aneurinibacillaceae > Aneurinibacillus > Aneurinibacillus migulanus. The sequence goes on from NZ_LGUG01000004.1 coordinate 3,808,685, forward strand.
AGCCGGTTTGAACCTCATCAACAATCATCATGATACCGTATTCGTTACAAAGACTGCGTATCCCCTGCACAAAATTAGCAGAAGGAACAACAAAACCGCCTTCTCCCTGTACAGGTTCCAGAATAATAGCTGCCACATCATATGGCGATACTTCTGTTAAGAAAAACTGTTCGAAATAATGCAAGATTTCCAAATCCACCTCTTCCGGTACCATATTATACGGTGCCCGGTAATAATAAGGGTAAGGCATTTTGTATGTATCAGGAGCAAATGGTCCGAATCCTAGCTTATATGGATTGACTTTACTTGTTAACGACATGGTCATCAGGGTACGCCCGTGAAAAGCACGCTCAAATGACAATACTATGCTCCGCCCTGTTGCCTTGCGAGCTATTTTAATGGCATTCTCGATAGCCTCTGCCCCGCTATTTAAAAACATTGTTTTCTTTTTCCAGTTCCCGGGTGTCCGTTCATTTAACTTTTCAGCAAGCGTAATATAACTTTCATATGGCATGACATGAAAGCAGCTGTGTATAGAAGCCTCCGCTTGTTCCTGGATAGCCTTAACGACTTTCGGGTGACAATGTCCAACATTCTGCATTCCAATACCACCGGCAAAATCCAAAAATGTATTTCCATCCACATCTTTAATTATCGTACCAGCAGCGGATTCTATATATAATGGCGTAATATTATAAGGCCCAACAGGGACGGCCTCCTGTCTTCTCTTATGAAGCGTGCTAGAATGTACACCTGGTATCATCGTATTCCTTCCTTTCTATATATCGGCTATAGTTTGCTATATTCTAATTCTGGCGTTTGGTAGCGAAGAACTGGTTTTCGAGCGGCGGTTACTTCATCTAACCGGTTAACAATCGTGCTGTGCGGTGCATTTTGAACCGTCTCCAAATCTTCATCCACTTCTCTTGCAATTCGAATCATAGCATCAATAAAACGATGAAGAGTTTCGATGTTTTCAGTTTCCGTAGGTTCGATCATAATTGCTTCCTCAACATTTAATGGAAAATAAATAGTCGGGGGATGAAATCCAAAGTCCAGCAAACGTTTCGCTATATCCAACGTTCTGGCACCCTTTTTCTTTTGGGCTTTCCCGGAAAGAACAAATTCATGCATACAAACCTGGTCGTATGGCAGATCAAAATAAGGCTGCAGCTTGCGCATGACATAATTCGCATTTAATACCGCATTTTCTGTTACTTGCTTTAATCCGTCAGGTCCCATTGTTCGGATATAAGCGTATGCCCGAACGAGTATACCAAAATTACCATAAAAACCCTTTACCTTACCTATCGACTCCGGGTGATCATATGTCAAGGTATAGCGTCCTTTTCTATGTTCTACTATAGGAGTGGGAAGAAACCGTGCTAATTCTTTATTCACTCCAATAGGACCTGCTCCAGGTCCGCCTCCACCATGTGGAGTGGTAAATGTTTTATGAAGATTAAGATGAACAACATCAAATCCCATATCCCCCGGACGGGTGTAGCCAAGAATGGCGTTCGCGTTTGCACCATCATAATAAAGCAACCCACCCGCTTCATGAACAATCGTAGCGATCTCCATAATATTTTCTTCAAAAAGCCCCAGTGTTGAAGGGTTGGTTAGCATAAGCGCCGCTGTGCTACAATCTACTTCTTTTCGCAAGGAATCCAAATCGACACCCCCGCGTTCATTAGAGGAAATCGTAATGACATCATAGCCGGCTACCGCAGCTGATGCCGGGTTCGTTCCATGGGAAACATCGGGAACCAGTACCTTTGTACGTTTCTCCCCGCGGGACTCATGGTAAGCCCGGATAAGCAATAATCCTGCCCACTCTCCTTGTGCACCAGAGGCCGGTTGAAGGGATACCTGGTCCATACCTGTGATTTCCTCAAGTTCAGTTTGAAGATTGTACATTAACTCCAAGGCACCCTGTACGGTTTCTTCAGGTTGATACGGATGAATCAGGGCAAAACCGGGTAGTCTGGCAAGAGTCTCATTTCGTTTCGGATTATATTTCATCGTGCATGAGCCCAATGGGATAAACCCATTATCGATCCCTTGATTTCTTCTGGATAGCTCAGTAAAATGACGAACAACATCAACCTCGCTAACTTCAGGAAGCCCTGCGGCTTTTTTTCTTATATACGTAACCGGAAGCAGCTCTTCTACTGGCAGCTCAGGTACATCGCATTCCGGAAGGCTATAGGCAACACGACCGGGACTGGATAGTTCGAAGAGTAACGGTTGATCTTTTTCTTGTCTCATACGATGGCTCCCAACTCTTGTACTAGTAAATCTATTTCTTCTTTCGTTCTTAACTCGGTAACGGTAAGTAGCATACTGTCTTTGTATTCAGCATAAGCACGTCCTACATCAAAGCCTCCGATAATCTTGGATTGAAGTAATCTGCGATTGATTTGCCCAACGTTTTTATCCAGCCTCACGGCAAATTCATTAAAAAAGGGGGCATGGAACAACGGTTGTATACCGGGAATTTCTATTAATTTCTGATAAGCGTAATGCGCTTTTTGCACGTTCAGTTTTGCAATATCCTGCAGACCTTGCTTGCCCATATAACTAAGGAATACGGTTGCCGCAAGTGCACTAAGAGCTTGATTAGAGCAAATATTCGATGTAGCTTTCTCCCGTCGGATGTGCTGTTCCCTAGCCTGTAGAGTGAGAACAAAAGCCCTTCGTCCGTCCATGTCTTTTGTTTGTCCTATAATACGTCCTGGCATACGGCGCATAAGGGCATTTGTCGTCGCCAATATACCAAGGTGCGGTCCCCCGAATGATATCGGGTTTCCTAACGGTTGACCTTCTGCGACAACAATATCTGCACCACACTCTCCCGGTGCTTCCAGAATCCCTAACGCAATTGGGTTTACTACCGTAATAAACAGTGCCTTATATTTATGAACAAGCTCAGATGCGTTTTTTATATCTTCGATCCCCCCGAAGAAATTCGGATATTGTACGATAACCGCAGCAACATCGTCAGCAAGTTTCGATTCCAGGTTCTCTATAGCAGTAAGTCCATCTTCTATAATGACTTCTTCAATCTGAATGTTTTTTCCGCATGCATACGTTTTTAATACGTCCCGATACTCGGGATGTACCGCCCTTGATACTAACAATTTGGAGCGGCCTGTCGCAACGCACGCCATAATCCCGGCTTCTGCCATCGCGGTCGGTCCATCGTACATGGAGGCATTGGAAACATCCATCCCTGTTAGTTCACATATCATCGTTTGATATTCAAAAATGGCCTGCAAAAGACCCTGGGAGATTTCGGGCTGGTATGGAGTATATGCCGTATAAAACTCGGAACGGCTAATAATGGAATCCACAATAGCAGGAATATAGTGCTCATAAGCACCAGCCCCTAAAAACGAAATATATTGTTCAAGGTCGGCATTTTTTGCTGCCATAGCCTTTAGTTTTTTATTAAGCTCAATTTCCGACCAGGCCGGTGGCAATGCAAGATCTCGCTTTAACCGGGCTGATTCAGGAATGTTGAGAAAAAGGCTCTCAATATTCCTGATTCCAAGAAATTCAAACATGTGCCCTCGCTCTATTTCTGTATTTGGTATATAACCATGATTTTTTTTCAAACCCACCCCTCCTTTTTATTACTCTTAATATTTGTTAAATAGATGATGCTTTACTTTCAGTATAGTCACTAAAAACTATTGTTCAATTCAATTATTTATATGATAATGATTGTATTTACCTATAATCAAGCGAGGGAGTTTTCACTATGGAACTTAGACAGTTGGAGTACTTTATGGCTGTTTGCAAAGAACTTCATTTTACAAGGGCAGCGGAAAAACTAGGCATATCTCAACCTTCGTTAAGTCAGCAAATTCGTTTGCTGGAGCATTATATCGGCACACCACTTTTTGATCGAATAGGCAAAAAAACAGCTTTGACAGAAGCCGGAAGGATACTTCTTTTACATAGTTACAAAGTTTTTCATGAATTGGAACAAGCTCGTTCAGCAATTGGAGAACTCCAGGGGCTTGAGAGAGGTAAAATAAGAATCGGAGCTTTATTGACAGTTGTGAACTATCTACTTCCTCCGACCTTATTAGAATTTCATAAAAAATATCCAAAAATAGAGATGTCAGTTTTAGGTTTGCGAACTGGTGATATACGACAAAAATTGTTAGAGAATGAACTAGACTTAGGAATTGTTTTTTTGCCTATGAAGGATAAAGAATTTGAAACCATTTCACTGTACAATGAAGATCTTTCCCTTGCGGTTTCTATCCATGATGAACATTTTAATAATGAAGAAGAAGTTTGCTTAGACATCCTCAGGAAAGTACCGACTATTCTGTTACCTGAAAACTATTATCTTAGACAGCTGATTAACAAGTATTGCATAGATTACTTCGGTTTTCAGCCTCAACCTATTTTTGAAATGACAACAATGGAATCGCTTATCAATATGGTCGCAGAAGGTGTAGGCGTAACTGTACTCCCTAAACCATATTTGGAATATCTGAAAAATGATAGGATAAAAATGATTTCCCTTGTTACCCCTACTCCGACAAGACAAGTCGGCATCATTTATCAGAAAGATAAGCATATGTGTGCCGCAACTCATACGTTTATAAAGCAGATAACAGATATAGCAGAGTCTATCTGAAATCGTAGTTCTTACAGGAAAGGCCAGACCGGCAGCGGCCTCTCAATATGAGAGACCACTGTCGGTTATTCCATTAGTTATCCTTATCTTTCAATGCATTCAATTTCTTATTAATACACTCTATAATGAATGTGCATTAATTTTCCTCCTGTTTATCGCTATTCTCCTTTCCATGCATTCTACCAGTTGTCCTCGTATTCTTCTTCACTGGTAACATGTATAGGTGGTTTGAATAACTGCTCACCAGATTCTATGATGTGCTTCGGTGATGACCCGGCAGGCTCTTCGCGAAAAATATTGCTCTTTCTGCAAAGCTCAGGAATGTTTTGTAGCGTATACAGTATTGCTTCTTCGGTAGCGCTCGTATTTATGTGTTGATGATATGTCCAGGCAGGTGTAAGCACTGCATCCCCGAATGTCCATTTATATTCGATCCCGTCAATTATCGTACAACCTTCTCCATTTAGGACAAAATGGATTGCCCACGGAGAATGGCGATGCAGTTTACTTTTTTGTCCGGGCCTTAGCTTTTGTACAACGACAGCTATATCTGGTGCAGCGGCTGCAGCCTCTCTTAACTCGGGATGACATAAAGCCATGACAGTACGGGATCCCTGTCCTTCACTAACCCGTAGTTGCTCTATTATATCGTTCCACCTCCAAATTGCTGGAGTTAATAGCGTTTTTCTTAGCGAATGAATATACTTCGAATATGAGATAATCTGTCCCTTATTGGCAGACATGCAGAATGACCTCCTTTTTTTCACTATGTATCCACCCGTTTCATAGGCTATCAAGCTACATAAAATACTTCCTTGCTGCAAGCAACACCGTTATGAATTTGTCTACCTCGTCTTCTGTGTTATATAAATAAAAGCTCGCACGCGTCGTTGCATGAGCGCCCAGCCAGCTCATGAGAGGCTGACAGCAATGGTGTCCAGCCCGCACGGCTATACCGAAAGAGTCAAGAAAAGTTGCCACATCATGCGGATGTATATTTCCCAGGTTAAAAGTAATTAACCCCACACGATCATTTTTAGGCCCATATACAGCTAAATCATCAATCTCCGCCATACGTTCCATCGCATACCGGGTTAACTGTCTGTCATGCCTTTCAATCTCTTCTCTACCGATGTGTTCTAAGAAATCAATCGCTGCCCCCAGACCGATAGCGCCTGCAATAATAGGTGTCCCGCCTTCGAACTTCCAGGGAACTTCTCTCCAGGTGGTTCCCCATAAATCCACATGCTCGATCATTTCTCCGCCAAATTCAACCGGTTCCATTTGCTGTATTATTTTCTTCTTGCCATACAGTACTCCTATACCTGTAGGACCACACATTTTGTGTCCGGAAAAAGCATAGAAATCACAATCGAGTTCCTGCATATCGATTTTTATATGCGGAGCACTTTGAGCTCCATCTACCAAAATTACCGCCCCATGCTTATGAGCAATTTTTGTTATTTGCTTTATTGGGTTAATCATCCCTAGCACATTGGAAATATGGGAAACAGAAACAATTTTCGTCCGAGCCGTAATCGTCTTTTCTACATCTTCCAAGGAAACCGAACCATCTTGCTGTAGAGGAATATATTTTAATATCGCTCCTGTCGCTTTGGCTGCCTGCTGCCAGGGAATCAAGTTGCTATGATGCTCCATCAGAGTAATGACAATCTCGTCTCCCTCTTTACAAATCGCTTTTGCATAACCGCTGGCTACCAAATTAATCGCCGCTGTTGTACCACGCGTAAATATGATTTCTTGTTCTGATGCTGCATTAATAAAGCGAGCTACCTTCATACGTGCTCCCTCATAAGCATCTGTTGCGCGGGTTCCCAATGTATGAACTCCCCGGTGAACATTGGCATTTTCCCATTCATAAAATCGTTTAAGAGTCTGGATTACCTGTCTTGGCTTTTGGGTTGTCGCTGCATTGTCCAGGTAAACCAATGAATGATTATTTACTTTTTGGTTTACTATAGGAAAAAGCTCTCGTATTTTAGCATGGTTTATCAAAATAACTATCCTCCTTCGTAACACGTAGCATCGAAATTCAGTATAGCTTCAAGCAATTCGATTATTCAATACAATTAAACGAATGGTTTCAATAGGAAAAACCTATGAAAAAAAGGCACGGAACACCTCAGTGTTTCCGTACCTTTCCTATCTTTATATTTATCCCTGAATTCCGTATTGCTTCTTTAATTGAGGAGGCGACATCTTGACCATTTGCTGGAGAATAAACATAAACACGGCTACATCATCAAGAATGCCAAAAAAGACAAAGAAATCGGGTATGGCATCAAAAGGAAAAACAATGTATCCGATGAGCAACAGACAGGATAAGAATTTCTTCTGTATTGAGACTTCTTTTGAGGTAAAGAAGCGAAACAGGAACGGGATGGATTTCCTTATATTGAAAATAAAACGCACCCTTCGTAGAAATCTTCTCATCTTCGGCCCCCCTAAAATTAAAAATAACCTTTATCCACAAGATAAAGGTTCTGAAAACAAAAATAGCCTTTACCTGACGGCAAAGGTCTCGCTAACAACATCCGCGTTGCCAACAAAGCCGGGGACATCTGTCCCGAAATGACGACTTTATTGTACCAGCTACTCCCCTTTGAGGATGTATTCATTATTGCTTACTTTATAATAAACATTTTTACTCTTCTTCGTCAAGTATATGCCTCACTATTTTAGCTCCACACCAGCATCGAACCACTTATGATAAAATAACGGCAAGTAGTAGCATACCCTTTTATAGCAAGGAGAAATGAATGTATGAAACCAATGGTTATGCATCCTTGGGACTTATGTGAGACGGATGCGATAAAGCTTCAGCAACAGCTAGCCTCAAAGGTCATTAAGCAGGACCAATTCGATAATATTATACATGTTGCTGGCGTGGACGTAGCTTACAGTAAGCATAGCAATACGTTAGTTGCCGCCGTTGTAGTCATGGATGCCTGCTCACTTCAGGTAATCGAAACCGTTGTCGCAGAAGATATTGTTCAATTCCCTTATATTCCCGGTTTATTCTCATTCAGAGAGCTGCCCCCGATCGTCAAAGCATTCGAAAATATAAAAACCACCCCTGATTTGGTCGTTTGTGACGGTCAAGGCATTGCGCATCCTAGACGCTTCGGATTAGCAAGTCACTTAGGCGTGCTATTCGATATACCTACGATTGGCTGTGGAAAAACAAAACTACTCGGAAAAGCAGAAGAACCAGGGGTGAAAAGAGGTGACTGTGCACCCCTGCTTGATAATACGGAAATGATCGGCAATGTAGTAAGAACACAAGACCATATCAAACCTATTTATGTTTCGATTGGCCACCGTATCTCATTATTGACTGCTTGTGAATGGATTGTAAAACTCGCTCCACAGTATCGTTTGCCTGAGACGACACGATATGCCGATCAACTCGTACGAAAGGCTTTGGCTACATACATCAAGTCTGAGGAATCCGGTGAATGGAAAGCGGATTACTGAAAGCCCTTCATCACTGAGCATTAACATGCTACATGCTCTATTGCTTTGCTGGTTTTAAATTCATCATTGCCCCAAATTGTTGCGAGGCGGTTGTAAAACAAATAAAAGAGCATAACTCTATAATTTCTTGTTCATTAAATGTTTCTTTCAAAACATCAAAAGTATTATCATCGATTGAGGAACGATGATTTAAAAAAATATCTGCAAAAGTCACTGCCATATTCGTTTTTTCATCCAATTGCTTTTCAGATGGCTTTCCTTTTGCCATGCAGTATTCACATTTATTTCCGAATGCAAGCTTTCGTCGTACCTGCTCCTTTAAATCAGAACTCAATTGACCCTCTCTACTAAGAATGTCACCAAGATAATTCCATTGCTTCATAATTTCTGGATTATGTCCTAATAATTTCTGAAATTCTGTTTCACCTACTGTAGAAAAAGAAATTCTTGACATCATGCATTCCTCCAATAAAAATATTTTAGTTCTTAATTCTAATTTAATAGTGAATGCAAAAGCTTTACTGCAGTTCAATATTATGATTTAATTTTAAATTATAAAAAACGGAATGAACATTTAGTATTAAATCATATTCATTTAATTTATTAACATTTGAAACTTAATTAAGGAGAATGATTCTCTTATGAAAATAGATGAGATCGATACTAAAATATTGTCAGAACTTCAGAAGGATAGTCGACTTTCTATGAGAGAACTCTCAAAAAGAGTAAATTTATCTGCTCCATCCGTTGCGGAACGTGTAAATAAAATGGAAGATGAAGGAATAATCGAAGGATATTCTATTAGAATTAACCGAAAAAAGTTAGGTTATCCTTTAACTTGTTTAGTAGAAGTAACAATGAAAAACGGGGAATATGAGAAGTTCCAAAATTTGATTAGCAAGGAACCAAGATGTTTGTTTTGTTACAGAGTAGCAGGTCAATCCTGTTTTATTTTACTGCTCAGTGTGAAAACTATAGAAGAAATAGAGGAATTTATTAACTCAATCTCTTCAATCGCAAAAACCAATACGTATATAACTTTTTCTGAAATTCCAATTAACCAGGATATCAAAGATTTACTAAAGGAATGTTAGATTTTGTACATAGTTACATTTATCGGTTCATCGGGATTAACTCCCATTGCCTGGACACAGACAATGAGAGTTAATCCGATAGGGTACCGCCAACATTTTGAAAATTTTATACGTCAAGCAAAGTTGTATATGAAAAAATCGGCTTTAGTTTGTTTATTTCACTATCGATTCCCAAAAGCTAAATAGAATCACAGACTTTGCAAAGTGAGTTCCAGATAAGTTCAACATCTTCGGCTTTCGTTCGCCAGTTGCTAAAGGCCGCCCTTATACCTGGTATTCCTTGATAAATGGTAGGTGTCATAAATACATAACCATCCTGCTTCAAGACATCCAGAAAGTGCTTAATGTCGTCAAAAGTAATTACTCTCTTTTTCATTACAGGAGTAAAACATACAACATTAAGCCTTGTAGGTGCTAATAACTCAAACTTGTTGCTTCGTTGTATTTTCTCTGTTAAAAGCTGAGCCATCTCTACATTTCCTTCTACGATCTCTTGGTAACCTAAATAACCATAAGCCTTCAAAGCAAACCAAGCCGGCAATGCACGGAAACGTCTAGAGTTCTCCGGGGTAAGATGGACAAATTCCGGATGGTCAATCGCATTCCCTAGGTAAGCGGCATTGTTCTGAAAGACCTCCACCTGCAACGACTTATGCCTAGTAAACTGCATGGCGGAATCATAGGGTACATTCAGCCATTTATGCGCATCGATTGTGATCGAATCTGCCTTATCCATACTATTCACTAAATGACTATATTTCGTGGAACACGCTGCAAATCCACCAAATGCCGCATCAACGTGTAACCAAAAAGAGTATTCTTTTTTTAATTCTCCAATCGCGTATAAGTCATCGAAGTCAACTGTATTCACTGTTCCTGCATTAGCTACGATCACGCAGGGCATGTCTTTGTTTTCCTCAAGAAATTCACGAAGCTTTTCTATATCTACAGCTTCTCTGTTTGGTAAACAAGGAATGAGATGAACACTTTGTCTCCCCATCCCTAACATGGACAAAGACTTATAGATACTAGAATGCGGAGATCCACTAACGACTTTAATGTTGGGTAAGTTATATAATCCATGTTGAGAAATATCGATTCCATGCTGGTGAGCTGCCCATTGTCTAGCCTGTGCAAGACCAACGAAATTTGCCATAGTAGCACCACTAACAAACGCTCCACTAAATTCCTTGGGAAGATGGAACAGTTCCCTGAGCATTCTAATCGTCTCCACTTCCACCAATCCAGCGACCGAGTCCTCTATGCTTGTCACATTTTGATCATATACACTTACTAACCAATCCCCTGCAATAGAAGCAGGTGTAGCTCCCCCTGTCACGAATCCTAAATAGCGAGGGCCTGCACTTCCGCTTAAGCTTTTGGAGTAAGTAGATTGAAATTGTTCCATCACTTTCATGGTTCCCCAACCTTCTGTGGGTAATCCCTCATGCATGTACTCCTTAGGATTTACAGCTGCAGGGCGAGAGTCTAATTCGTCAAAAAAGAGCATAGCCTCATTAACTACTTTATCCAGGATATTTTTTATGTCTTGTAAATCCTCTTCTATTTTCTTTGGCATCTATGTTCAACTCCTATATATTTTCTTATTAAAATTTTGTATGTGATTTAAAACGGACAAAATTCAATTGGAAAAATAATAGATGCGTCATTTATCCAAAGGAATTTAGTACAACCCTTACCTCTCAATTAAGGACCGGCTGTTTGCACAAATACTTTTGCAAGAAAGATAATTCTGACATATCTGTACGTAGATATTACCTGAAAATAAATTATATATCTTATTAAGATAAAATGGCCCATCCAATTCTATAAAATTATAACCATCCACCAGGATGATACGGCGTATCCAGTTGATCATCTCGCAGGTCCGCTACCGACTCTCTTAAAAGAACAGGATCTCCTTTATTTCCTTAATCCAACTTTCTACCAGACTATATACATCTGATTTGATAAATCGACAAGCTTTTATGGTGGGAGGTAAGAAAAGAAGGAAGGGCGGTGGGCGGGAGCGGTCGGAAAAAGACACGTTGGCCTTTCTTCTACCGGATCGCAGGGCGCATCCAACCTCTTCTTTCTCTAACTCTCCCTCCTCTAACCACCTGAACCTTTATTACTACATCAAGCCAATTTTATATAGAATACTACTTATTTTCTCGTATTTGTGTAAGAATCTCGTAACCAATACGATTTAGCGTATCGTCCATTAGATTTGGCCGATAATTAGATAGAATCACTATTCCAATAGAATTGTAAGGATCGCAGCCTAAAAAACTAGAATACCCATGAGTGCTGCCATTATGCCATATTATCCCGTTCCTTTTATCGATTATCCAGCCTAATCCAACTCCAAAGCTCTTTCCTTGGCTGATATGCTCCTGTTGGGTGACATGAAATGGTTTACTCATTGGATGATCAGCATATATCCCCAGGTATACTGAGAGGAATTGAAGCATGTCAGTAACGGTAGAGCGTAGTGCCCCAGCTCCTTCAAACACCTTCATAGCTAATTCCGGCTGATTCACATCTTTACCTGCGTACCCCGGAACTAATCGGTTTCTTTGATCAAGGGATAATCTTATAGTTGTGTCTTGCATACCCAGAGGTTGGCAGATGAACTCAAGCAGAGCTTTCTCTAAATCCGTCCCAAGTTTTTGTGCTAAATATCTTCCGAGCAATCCCATTCCTTCATTGGAATAGCGAAAAACCTTTCCAACCCTACCAGGTGATACCTTACTTAAGTACGTAATGGCTTCTTGAACACCAAACAAACAATAAGGATCGCGGTATGTTTTTTTATCAAATTGGTTCATGATTGTTTTAATCAGTGATATTGACGGCAACCCGGACGTGTGAGTCGAGAGATGTTTGAGTGTAACTGGATGTTCAATCTGCAAGGCTTGCTCATACTTGCCTATTGAATCATCCAAATTGACTACACCTTTCTCTACCAATAAAGACAGCAATGAATAAGACAGCATATTTTCGTTTGTTTATATATTGCTGGAGCATTTGTCGGGTCGATTTCCCTAGAGTATTTAACAATTCTGTATTCATTCAGCATCACCCCTGGTTTGAATACGAGTTCCTGAATAGTGCTGTGGAATAAGTTCGCATGAACTATTTTTTTCCCCTTTAAGATGTCGATCCATAAAGCATAATGTAGCCTCATTGATGATACGGTGATTACGTTTTACATCCGGACTGATAACCTTCATAATAGGCGAATAAAGGGGAATGTCTGTAAAACTAAGGTGCCCTGCTTGTTCTATATCTAGAATATAACCCTTCCCCAAAACCTTGCTCCGCCGCTGTTCTTCAATTTGCTTCATTTCAGGTGGGGTATCCAATTCCTCATACTCTAGCCCTCCGTTCATTATCATTAGAGGTTGATCTAAGGCTTTTTGACGTTCTTCCCCATATAAATAGCCATCCATATTAATAGCAGCTTTGAATTCCTGATTTTTATACAACACATTTACAGCAGTAGCACCTCCAAGAGAATGACCGATAATCCCTAGCCTATTCAAGTTAACCTTCCCTGCAAAAGGACTATCCGCCCCTTCTTGACTCAGTTGCTTAATCTTTTCTGTAACAAACTCAATGTCTTTTGTCTGTTGCTTTATTGTTGGGATAGAGGCTTTATTTTGTAGGTTGTACTTCATAGATAATTTGGGGTTTTTGTCTTCAAAAGATATATAAGTACCATCCGGGTAGGCTGACAGGAGAGCCGTTCCCGGATGCTCCAACGCAACGACAACATAACCCTGACTTGCCAATTCAATCGTTTGAAATGAATTGGTAAAACGTTCACCTAACATATTTCCATGAGAAAAGAATATTAATGGCGCTTTTTTTACATCAGTTGCAAAAGGTGCATCTTGATACGTATTTGTACGAACCAAATCGAAGTAGCCAAGCAATCTCCATGGTAGAGCATACTGTTTTTCAATTGACTTGGAAAACTCCGACAGATTAGAAATGTATTTTCCTTCCCGAGATGAAACGCTTGGATTTGCTGGATACCAGACTTGAACATTTATTCTTCTTGATTTCCCATCAGAACTTTTTTGAAACGAATCAGTCCAGGTGTATGTTATAGCCCCTACTTTGTATGGACCCGTTGGGGATTCAAACATGAATACCGGAAAAATTAAGGGTAAACATACAGCCACCATACTGAAAGGTAACGCAAATAGACTTAGTAATACAGGTTTCAACCTTCCTTTTACATTTTTAGTAGGAACATGGTATACGTACCACCCATATTTAAACAATACAAATATGGCACTGAGATACACTAATCCCATCTGCCATCGCCATCCTTCCAAAATTAAGTGACAAAGACCGATGATAACAAACAAAGACGGAATTCCCCACAATACAATATTCGTTGGGCGATTTCGAAACCAGATTATTTTCCATAATGCGCCAATACTCAAGAACATCAGAAGCATTTCAAAAAGTCTCATGTATATCACTCCTTGTATATATCTAAAAATTCCACTTTAATAAATATTTAATTTAGATTAAATATTTATTAAAAAAAATTACTTATTCTTTTGCTCCTCCTCTATGATTCGCTTTAATTTATACATAATGTTCCTCAGTGCTGTAATATCTGCTAAATCGAGCTTAGAATAAAAACGTTCAATAATTGATAGTTCAATTTCTTCATTAATTTTTATATATTTAATTCCCTTAGTATCCAGCTCAACAAAAATTTCCCTTCGATTGCTGGGGTTGATGGAGCGTTTAATGTACCCGTTTTTTTCTAGCCTGTTTAATGTCTGACTTACAGCGCTCGGGCTAATGTTCATAAGTTTCGAGATATCTCCAGTGAGAAGGCGACCATAATGATTAATATGATTGAGTATGATGATTTGACTATTGGTAATGNATCTTCATACTCTTAGCATAGAATTACACGCATACTCAAGTTCATTTATTTCTTTAACACGGGCTATAAGCTCTGCATTCACTTTACTCACCTTAATATTTAACTATAATTAAATAATTCGATATGTCAATAATTATCGGAGAATCATCGCTTGCGGCTAGGTCCCCTTATTTTGTTGTCTTTTTACTTTTAAAACGGTAACTATCGCTCACAAATACAAGATAGTGACCATGATTAGGAAGTTGCTCCAAGATTATCACCACAATTATTTATGATAAGAAGGACTCTGGTCATTCTCGAAAAGACACGTTATTTGTCACAATCACCGTTTTTTGTTTATACAAGTGAGCGTTTTGCAAAATAGCAAATTTCACCGAAAGTGAAAAAACGTAAACTCTAATGGAATGTCATTTCCCTTCATTTTTAAAGTTTTTTTGACAGAAATTCATTAAAAAGCATACGGGCAGGATTTTTGAAAACTTCAATTAAAGCCTCCGTTTAAGTGGTAATATACTGGAGATTGACCCCGGCAACATAACACTATAAAATAATTACATACTAATTTGGAGGTTTTTGTTTGTTAAACTTATGTTTAGAGCTGGGTGAGTAAACTTTCTTAATGACTTCACTCATTAAGAAAGTGCCATTTATAGAATAAGCAAAAAACACAATTTATTAAAAGAACAGGAGACTATAAATGGATATCTTAATTAGACAAGAACTCACTGAAGAATATAACACGACTGAAGAGGTTATTAAAAAAGCCTTTTTAAATGAAGAATATAGCGATAAGAAAGAGCATCTACTTGTAAATCGTATTAGAAAATCAGATGCATTTATTCCTGAACTTTCATTAGTCGCAATCGATCAAGACGATGAAATTGTTGGTCACATTCTTTTGTCAAAAATTACAATCGTAGATGATGATAAAGCTGTGGATTCTTTGGCTCTTGCTCCAGTTGCTGTTGTACCCGAACATCAGAAAAAAGGAATTGGGAGTCAATTAATTCATACTGCGTTAAAAAAGGCAAAAGAGGTTGGCCATCATTCAGTAATTGTTTTAGGACATAAAGACTATTATCCAAAGTTTGGCTTTAAACAAGCTAGCT
The DNA here is from genome assembly GCF_001274715.1 of Aneurinibacillus migulanus. Lineage (GTDB taxonomy): Bacteria > Bacillota > Bacilli > Aneurinibacillales > Aneurinibacillaceae > Aneurinibacillus > Aneurinibacillus migulanus. Next base: position 3,823,964 of record NZ_LGUG01000004.1, read on the forward strand.
TATGGAATATACAAGCACCATTTGAGGTACCTGATGAAGTATTTATGGCTCTAGAGCTAACTGAAAATTCCCTTGAAAGTGTGCAAGGTGTCGTCTATTATTCAAAAGCCTTTTCTGAATGAATCGTTTAGGTATTAATTAAAAAAAGGTTGCCCGAAAATTGTTTTTTAACATTTTCCATGGGCAGCCTTTTTTAATGAAGGATACAATCGGCTAAACATAACATACTTTTCTTATTGAACTATACTGCTTTTAAATTAAGTACATTTCTTCACAATTTCTTCACGTAAAAAATCACTTGGCGTACAAAATTTCCGATTATCTTAACTTCAATGTGAGAACTATTGGAATATCAATGGTTCCCACATCATTTACATGTATTCAATGTAAATATTGGTTTAAATAAAGTATAATGTCTTGTTAAATTAATAAACCGATTAGTTCAAAAACATTTTAATTTAAATATTTAACCCAGGCGTGTCCTTCTGGGAATTGTTGTTTTAAAGATAATTTAAGCCATTCTTTTTCTTCTAGTGAAAGTATTGGGAGGATTGTTTGAAAATCATTATAATCCTTTTCCCTGACTTGAGAAGAGCCAGCCTTATAGAGAAGTTGGACTTCAGGTTTCAAATAAGGTATCCCTTCTGGCGTTCTTAAAAATATTTCGTTTATTGCTCTTTTAATCGATTTTTCCCTTTTATAAATCCAACAACTTTCTTCACTATCAATTAACATAATTTGAAACGCCCAAGGAGAATTATTGTTCTTACTAACCCATACATCATTTGTTGAATTTAAAAATTCTCCTTCTTCCCAAATCATAAGCTTACCATCTTTTGCCTTGTATAGTGTCCAATCTCTCTTTAAAAATTGGTAAGCAACTAGTTGGTCTTTTCGAATGATAATTACATCTATATCACTATGTTGCCTACTCTTATTACCTAAATGTAAATCTAATGCCCAACCTCCAGCAATACACCAACTAATTGGAATTTCAGAAAACACTTCATATATTCTCGAAACGGTTATTGGCATCCAATTATCTATATCGGTTCTCAAATTAATCACTCCTCCCTCTATGAATTAAAGTTTTTCTTATGAATACTCATGTATTCTTACAATATCTTGATTTTTATAAAATCCATTTCGGTTGCACCAATGCGGACACTTTCAAAATCAATGATGCCGGCCACTTGATTTTCATAAACTAAGATATTTCCTGGTCGAAAATCCACATGTATAAAATTAGGTCCATCTGAAGATGGAAGTAATTTCAGATGACGATCAAAATGTTGCAGTGACTGTTCAGATAAACGCGGATTAATCTTCAAAACTTTAATCTCACATTCATTTAGAAACAAAAAACAGCTTGTGATTTATTAATTAGACAAACTGTTTTTATCAAACTTTATTTAAAAGCTACATCTAAAGGAATTGCTGTAAACTCGATTAGTTTGTTTTTTTTATAAGTAAACTTATATTCATAGTTTACTGCCTCATTTAGCATGTTTGGTAGGTAATGTTGTATATCTGCTATCCCTAAATTCCTAGGATGTAGTATCCATGATATATCTTTCCAATCAAGAATTCAAACACCAGGCTGTCCAACTCATTCTAGAAGAGGGGGAGACAGTGACGCAAGCTGCACATGAGCTTGGGCTGCATGAGAATACCCTGTACCGCTGGGTAACAGAGGTTAAAAAAGATGGAGAACAAGCCTTTCTGGGTAGCGGAAACCTGAAGCCAGAAGAGAAATCCCTTCGGGATCTTCAAAAGAAAATGCGGGATCTGGAGGAAGAGAATGAGATTCTAAAAAAGGCCATGCACTCCTTTGCAAAAGACCGGCGTTAGTCTATGCTTTCATTCATAAACACCGCTTCAAACTCCGTGTCGCGAAGATGTGCGCTGTCCTCAACGTTTCCAGAAGCGGATACTATGCATGGACTACACGCAAGGAAAGTGAGCGAAGCAAGCGCCCAAACAGGCTGGAGGTGCAGATTCGTCGTGTCTTCTTAGAGTCACGCCGTCTCTATGGAAGCCCGAAGGTTACTCAAACCCTACGGCAGCAGGGCGTTCAGGTGTCAGAGAAAACGGTGGCCCGTATCATGAAAGAGCTTGGCTTGAAATCCCGTACCGTCAAGAAGTACAAGGCCACGACCAACTCCAGGCACAACCTACCGGTTTACAATAACGTACTCGCTCAGAAGTTTAGCTCCCAGGCACCCAATCAGGTGTGGATGGCAGACATTACATACATTCCTAGCAAAGAGGGCTGGCTATATCTAGCGAGCATCATGGACCTGTATACACGAAAGATTGTCGGTTGGCACATGGATAANCTGACCGGGGAATATGCCTCACACGAGTATCAGGAACGCCTCAAGGAGTATGGCATGAAGGGCAGCATGAGCCGCAAGGGAAACGGTTATGACAACGCCTGCATCGAATCTTTTCACAGTATACTGAAGAAAGAACTTGTGTATCTCGAAACCTTTTCAACACGAGCTGAGGCAAAGAAGCGTATTTTCGAGTACATTGCATGTTTTTACAATGGAAAGCGAATCCACTCTTCCATCGGATATGTCACGCCCAACCAATGCGAACGTACGTACCGAAAAACAGCGTGATTCTCTCGATTCATTGTGTCCAATCTATTGACAGAGGTTCAAGATAAAGAGAAATAAAAAAGGACATTTCAAAATTGAATGTCCTGAGTAATTATCATAGAGATCTAATATCTTCCTTTGAAAAGTTAGAACCAAGGATTTTTTGGTTTTCTACGAACACATTTAAATATCTTTGTGAAATATCCCAATAGGCTTTCATCATTTCATAGTTACTGCTACTGATTTTTTCTTGATCTTTTTCATTTGGTATCGGAACGTAAACATCATTTAAAAGATCATCAATCTGTACCCTAGCCCTTGAAGATGATGAACCAGTTGATAATCTAACGATTTGATTTTTTACGTGTTCTGCTTGAAGAATTGACAATAATACATATTTATTTTTGGGTTTTATATAGTCATTTTCAATTAAGACAATTCTATATACTTCCTTAGAAACTACTCCAATTCCGTCAATAGGAGGTGCAATCGTTACCCTACTTTTTCTAGGATTGATACGTGTAAATAGGATATCGTCAGGATGGAATAAATGTAAAGAATCCGCAGTTATCTCTTTACCCGACAATTTTCTAATATTACTAACTGTTCCAGTTTCAGAAGAAATATCAGGTACCTCTAAATAATTATAAATTGTAGTATCAAGAATTGGATATGGTATATTTTCTACCGAACAAATCTCACTTAGAGGTACTAGATTTTCAAATTTATTTTGTAACTGTTTACGGTCAATCATATTAAGAAGGTAATTTGCATCTATCCTATAATCATTTATTAGATCTTGACTTATCCAGCCACATTCTCCTTCATTTTCTGAAACTCTAATGTTTTCAAAAATTTCTTCGGACTGCCTTAAAAAGAAATCTAAATCATTTTTATCATTTGGTTTATACATTTTCTTACCTGTTTCATAACCTACTTCAACTGACCTACCTAGAAAAACAAAATTCGGTTTGTTGAATTGGGGATTTGATTTGTCTTTTTTTCTTAACCCAATTATACAGGTTTTTGATACAGACCCACCGAAAGGAATAAAAGCACCCTCAGGGAGACTAATGGAACATAATAAGTATGCTTTTTCTAATAACCACCTTCTAAAATATCTATAAACTTTATTATTTAACAATCCTTCAGGAAGAACAATAAAAAGATCTCCACCAGGTTTTAAAAGTTTTAAACTTTTTTCAACAAATAAAATATCTAGTTCTTCACTTTTTTTACCTATACCAAGTTCATATTGAGAAAGTATTTTTTCAAAATCATATTTTATTGTAAAAGGTGGATTAGTTAAAATATAATCAAAATGATCAGTCGGTAGTTTATTTGATGATAAAGTATCACCTTGATAAATATTATTCCAACCGTCACCATGCATGATTAAGTTGATTTTTGCTAATACGTGTAAATCGTAGTCAGCTTCATGCCCCCAGATAGACTTGTCAATTGAATCATCAAATTTCTTCTTTGACTCTTTTTCTGAATCTGGAGAATTGATTATTTTCTGATTTACATAATTAAAGGTTTGAATAAGAAATCCTCCAGAACCACAGGCTGGGTCTAAGAAAACATCTCCAATTTCTGGGTCTGCAAACTTTACAATAAAATCTACAATTTCCCTTGGGGTAAAGTATTGGTCAAAATCACCGCGAAGAGTAGATTTTAAGAAAATTTCATAAACCGCACCCTTAATATCATCACCAGTTCCTAAGAAAGAAAATGGTTCTAAATTCTTAACAACTTCAACAAGACAATCGTTATCAGTTATAGATAAAGACTCGTCTTCATTAGTATAAATTCCTGGGTATTTTGTTTTTGCGTCGTTAAATAAATTCTTAAAGATTTCAATTTCGGTTGTTTCATTATGAAGGGCATTTGCACTTAAATATTCTATCGTAAAACGATTTGAACCTTGACCAACCTTTACCCTACGTTCTTCATTCATCTTTACTAGGAGAATTTTTGTCATTTCTCTAAAAGATTGATCTGTTCTTATTAGCCCCTTTTTTTCAATTACATCCTTACTTCGATTTATTACTTTATATAGTTCATTTGGTTCTAATAAAGTTAAGAGAACACTTCGGATCTCTCTTTTTTCCACTTCGTTAAAAGTTTTCTTTTTAGTCCTATCTATATCCCTAAGTAATTGTGCCTTAGTTGGGATCTCGAGACCTCTTATTCCAGTGAATACATTACTTACAACACAATCAATTCCATTAGTAGTAACAGAATACAATGCGGAAGGAGTAGAGATGAGTTTAGCATAGCTTGTTGATTGTAAAATATCTTTCTCAGTCAAAGATTTTGTAGGTTTCTTTACGTCAATTACAAGTTCTACTCTATTGTTAATTAAAATCTCTATATCAGAATAAACAGTAGTTTTTTTAGAACCAATAACTACTTCAATTGGATTTTCATATCTAAAATCTTCTTCGGAATAACCAAGTTCCTTCAAAATATGGAATTACTACTTTTATTTTTAGATCTTCTTCTGACTTTACTTTAGTATTAAAGTCATCAATGTTATTTAGTATCCAATCTTTTAGTGACATTTATTAAGTACACTCCTCAGTTTCAAACTATCGTACTAAACCATTCTAACACCTTCCAAATAATTTGATAATATCAATTTTAACTGCATTACATAAAAGGTAGCTATTATATCAACTTATTACCTTTTGAGAGTTATTTTTCATTACAACATTATCAATTGTAAAAAAGTTATAGTTATCATTAGTCTTTGTAAATAAAAAGTTAGGTAAAATCATGTGATTATTTTGATCTTCTTAACTACTATGTCTCTTAGCACGTCTCAATTCTTCAGAATTTTTAATCATCATTTATTTAAGATATCAGTTTTTAAATTTGAACAAGAATAAAATACGTTAACTTAACTTAAATTAAATTTACATATATTGTAAAGTGGGTAATTACATATGTTTGAAACTAGGAGTAATCGTTTAATGGAAATTCTTCTTATTACTTTCTTTGGTGCTATTGTATCTATTCTAAACACATTATGGTTAAGGGAAGCATTATTAAAACAAATTGAGAAAATAGCCAAAAATACTGAAACAAATATAGTAAAAGCAAAAATAATTGAGTGAGAAAAGGGGTAGTTAAGAAAATATTTAAAACAGAGGTTGCAAAGGAACAACGCAACCTCTTATTTTAATGGATTAAATTTGATTCATATTCCATAACAGTAATTTACTTCATACTTGCAACTATAAAAAAGCGAGTTATAATAATACTAGTGGAATTGAAAGGAATACTAGTGATTAAAGCTGAAAAATACTAGTGATATAAAATAGAAGAAACTGATTTGACGTTGATTTGACTGGGATTTGACTGGATTAACGATAATTAAAATTATCTGAAATAATACGTCCAGTCTTCAAAAACGAGTGTGATGTCCAAGAAACAAAAGGTGGGTTCAATGCCCACCTTTTGTTTCTTGGACATCATAAGTTTACCGAATTATGCTTCTGATTTGGGATAGACACTAACCTGATACTAACCCCAAAAATCCAGTTGGAGCCGTTAGTTCCGATATAATATTAACTTAATTTTCGTTGCATAAAATAGGCATTTTACGCAACGAAAATTCTAATGTAAAAAAGCAGGAGACACCCCCCACTTTGTTGTACAACGAGATAAAACTATCTCTATTCCTCTTTAGTGTGTATACATTTATGTCACGATTTTATGACATAAATGTATACGCATAACTAACGAAAAAAATATTTTTTCCTGTGTATTTACCAGATGATTTATTATGCAAAAATCAAATAAGCTACTTTTCGTTATAATTTGCCTTTTTGATAAAAGAAAATGTGTTTATTACGTCATTAATTAGACTTCTTTTTTACTTATTTTTACATGAGGGTATTTTGAGATGTTTGCTTCTAAGTAATCTTGTAAATCCAACGATTGTTCAGAGGCTCTCCACCAGTGAAGTTCTAAATTTTCTTTAATATGATCTGGAAACATAATCACAAAGGCAAAAGACATTTGTTCATGCTCAGGGATTTCTAAATTAGGCTCCCTACCCTCTATTTTTGCTTTTTGTAGCCATAAATTAAATGTATTTTGCAGTGTGAGTTTTGTTGACGCTATGAATCAAGATGCGTCGGGAGGCTTCTGTTCATAAATACCTTGAGGTCAAACGCTACGTAGGCTCCTCCGTCTTCAGCATTGTAAACTTTTATGGAACCGCCGTGCTTGGCAACCAATTGCCTGGCAATATACATTCCGAGTCCGGAATGTCCGTCCTTGCTTCCCCTCGCTTCATCGCCCCGGTAGAATTTGTTGAAAATGTTGTCCATATCCTTCTTACTGAAGCCCTTTCCCGAATCGCGAATTTCAAAAAAAGCTCTGTGCTGCTCCACCTTCACAGACAAATGAATCCTGCCTCCATTCGGGGTGTACTGCAGGCTGTTCGACATGATATTGTCGAGAATGCGTTCTAGCTTTTCCGTATCCAATAAACAGCCCCTGTCGCCCGCACCTTCTATTTCGGCTATCAGCTCGATCCCTCTCCGCTTCGCCTGCAGCTCGTAATTACCCACTCTCTGTTCGATGAACGACCTCATGCATACGGGGGTAAGCTTTAAATCTCGGCCGGAGCTCTCCAAATCAGCGGTGTACAGCATTTGCCGCACAAAATCGGATCCTTTCTCGGCATTTTCTTTGATGACGGCAAGGTATCTGCTCTCTTTCTCGCTTCTTCCGGCATCCGAATCAATGAGCGCTTCCGAGTAGCCACGAATGACAGAGAGCGGGGCTTTCAGGTCGTGCGCCAGCGCCTCCACCATCTCCACCCGTTCCTGTTCCATCTTCCACTGAGCCGACAGGGAGTTCTTCAGTTCATCCTTCATCTCGGAAAAGGCCATGCACAGCCTTCCCAGTTCATTATTCGCGCGATACTCCACCTCAAAATCAAGGTCTTTCTCCCGGATCTTCCGAGAGGCGTCCATCAGCAATTGCAGTGGTTTATTGATTTGATTCGTGAAAACCTTGGAAAACATTAGAGTGAAGATAACCACATAAACGATTGGCGAAAAGAGCGCGCCGATAAACAGCGTGGTAAGCCACCCATTCCCGGTATCATTGGTATAGGTGGTATTCAAGGAGTAGGCGAGCAGAACGGCACCGGATATCCTTCGGTCTTCGCCGATGATGGGTATGGTTTGGATGTATCGGCCCCGAAATCCCGTCGTTATATTGAACTGGTCGTATAGCTGCTTACGGTTTTCAATGAATTTTTGGGTCAATGTGCCATACAGAATAACGCCTTCGCTATTCAGCACCTGATACTCTATTCCTTTTACTGGTATGACTTTCTCCAGGTCGTTTCTTGCGGACAGCAGAAGCAGCCTGGTGTTTTGCTGCCGGATATAGTCCTTTACCCGAGGCAACTGGTTTTCATAATAATTGGCGGGATAAATTTTTTTGTATTCCAGATGATTAAAGAGAACCACTGCCAAGGCATAGGTAATCGTTGTGGCCAATATGCTCGACAGAATAATCAGGACGAAGTTGACCCTGAATTGTGTTTTTAACGGTCGGTTTTTCACGATGTGCCGCTCCTCCGCTTACGCCTTGTTCCACTTGTAGCCGATCCCCCACACGGTCAGGATATATTCGCCGGACGGATCGGCCTCGGTAAATTTTGCCCTGATTTTTTTCACATGTTCGACTACCGTCGTAGAGTCGCCCTCGGCATCATAGCCCCAAACCTTTCCATAGATCTGATCTCTGGAAAAAACCTGCCCGCCATGCATGGCGAGAAGTTCGACAATATCGTATTCCCGCTTGGTGAGCGCTATGGGGACGCCATCTATCCTGACCACTCGGCTTCGCAGGTCCATATCGAGTTTTCCGAAAAAGAGCTTGGTTCTTTTGCTTTCTGCATTTAAATATTGTGCCCGTTTTTCCCGCCGCAAATTGGCATCGATTCTAGCCAGAAACTCCTGCAGGCCGAACGGCTTCACCACATAATCGTCCCCGCCGAGTGTAAGCCCCCTGATCCGGTCTGCTTCTGATTGCTTCGCGCTCAAGAAGATGATGGGGCACAGCACCTCATCCCTGATTGCGCGGCAGACGTCAAATCCGTTCATGCCCGGTATCATGATATCAAGGATGATAAGGTCCGGTTGCCTTCGCGCCAGCTTTACTCCCTCGTTGCCTTCGTACACAGACAACACCTCATGCCCTTTTGCCTTCAACTCGTCGGCAAGCAGCATAACAAGCTCTTTTTCATCATCGATAATCAAAATTCTACTCATAGGCTTTCCGGCCTTCCCACCTGAAAAACCATATTGTACCGCAAACTGTGACAAGTATAAACGTTGCGATTGCTGGCACTAGACCTTTGACCGCCAACTGTGTGAAATAATCCGAGGCTATGATGCTATCGGGCAACTGGAGGCCGGGCATAAAGACCTCGGGAAGCTGCGATAGCCGCACCGACCACGCCCACGGCACAAACTGCCAGATCCGGTCACCTACGGTCGTAGTCCCAATAATGGCGGCAATAAGAAAACCAGCCCCTCCGGCAGCAATGGATGCGCCTAACCCATATGCAAAACCCAAGAATAGATGAAACGTGTAAAGAAAGAGAGACCCCGTCACCGCTAGAAGCATACCTTCTACAAACAAGCCCACTTGAATCATGCTAATGTGCAGCACATATTCCATTCCAACAAGCAGAATAAACGTCGAGATGAACATATCTGCTGTCGTCATCAGAATGAGCATAAGTAGCTTGCTGATATAAACTTGCGCTCTGGGTACCGTTTGTCCCAGAATTCCGTTAAAATTGCCGGCATGCTCCTCCTGCACGCCCATAAAGCCTGCAAGCAGCCCGGCGCTAACCGGCAGGAGCGCTGTTCTCATTTGAAAGAAGGCTTCGTAAATCTTGGATTGCAAATCCGGGGTTTGTTTATAATTTCCAAAATACCATATCAGCAAAAATGCATATGCGACAGGCGCTGCGAAGATAATCAGCCTGACTGCCGTTCGCTTGGTCTTGAGCCAGTCGGAGGACAAAACACGGAATAAAGTCAATGTCAGCGTACCTCCCTTTTGGCAAACCAGATGGCCGTGAGCACCGACGTGGCCGCAAGAAAGGCAAGGGAAACTGCGATTCCCAGAGGAACGACAGAATCGTTTAGCAGCGGGTCGCCCTCTTGAAGCGGAATGCCATTTGGATGGACGCCGATAATCGGGCTCATCAATCGCATCGGCCAGCTCCATGGAACAAAAATCCACCAAGGCCTGGGTGCCGCAATGACTCCCGCGAACAGACCGCAGAGGCCGAGCACAACTGCTGCGATAGTGCCTTTCCATGCCGCCGCAAACAGCTGAATAGGAATGAGACTGAGCGATACCAGCCAGATGATGGCACTGGCCTCGACGATTTTTCCTATGGGTGCCGTCCCTTGTGCAATCAAGGAACCGGCAATCAGATTTACAAAAATGAGAGTAACCGAGGATAACAAGGTATAAAAGGCAAGGACGGTTATTTTGCCAAACCATAGAGTGGATGCGTTTAAATTGTAGGTTCGCAGGCAGCGGTAATTTCCGGCCTTCCTTTCCCGCATTTCGACGAGAGCGCAAAGCAGAGCTGTGCCCAAGGGAATGAATATAAGCGGCCACCAATTAAATACCATGCATAGAAACAAGTCCCAGGGCGTTTCCACTGCCGAGATGAGCAATTTCACAATGATGGCGTACAGGGCAAAGAACAAAGGGGCGATAAAGACCAGCTTTTGCGAAAAGCTGCGTTTATACTTCAGGTTTTCCGACTGAATCGCGTTTAGCATGTTCACATTCCCTCCCTTCTCCGATTTTCGCTCACTACTTTCATAAATAGCGCTTCGAGGTCTTCCCCTTTGTCTATCTTATCCTGGTAGCTGAGTTTGCCGTCGCTTATGATACCGATATGATCCGCGATCTGTTCCACTTCCGAAAGAATATGGCTGGACAGTATGACCGTAATCCCCAGGGAAGGAAAAGACCGGATCAATTCGCGCAGCTCCTGAATGCCGAGCGGATCAAGCCCGTTCGTAGGTTCGTCAAGGATGAGAAGTTGCGGACGGTTCAGAAGCGCGATTGCGATGCCGAGCCGCTGCTTCATGCCAAGCGAAAACTGAGAGGCTCTTTTATTTCCTGTGTTCTTAAGATCTACGGTTTCGAGCACCTCCTCGATTCTTTGATCGGGCAGCCCCAGCAGCTTCGTATGAACCTTGAGGTTCTCCCTTGCTGTAAGGTTGCCGTACAGAGCTGGGGACTCAATAAGCGCCCCGATTTTTTCGAGATCCTTTCTGTTCCAGGGCTTCTCGTCAAATAGAATTTCACCGCCTGTAGGACGTAAGAGCCCCATGATCATTTTTAGCGTCGTCGTCTTCCCCGCACCGTTTGGCCCGAGGAGTCCGTAGACCGAACCCGTCCCGACTGCCAGTGAAACATGATCTACCACCAACTGTTTACCGAAATGTTTGCATAAATCTTTTGTCTGCAAAATGTAATTTTGCATTTCCATCACCCTTTCCAGCTTTTGAGTTTAAAGTAACAGGCAATTATAAAGATTTTATAAACATTCTATAAAAGCTCGTTCAAAAGCTGACGTGATACGAATCTTCTCCGTATCCGAGGCTCATTTGGAAATATGTTTTGGTGCAAGGGTAGTCTTTCTTACTGGCCAAGGCAACAACGATTGCCAATGTTACTAGGGGTAGTACCGACGTCGCTGTCACCACCCGCAAAGTAAATTGTAATAAAAGTTAAGAGGGTGTCCCAAAAGTAACTTTGGGGCACCCTTTTTCACGTAAAAAAGAAGAAAATCGCTCTTTTTGATATAATGAAGTCACCACAACAAACAAAATATCAGAAAGGAACGATTTTCTTATGTACACTCATTATACCACTCGCCAGTTAGTTCTTCCAATGGATATTGAGATCCTAATCCCCGATCATCACCTGTGCCGAATTGTGGATGCAACGGTTGAAAAAATAGACCCTCGCTTGTTTATTCCTCTCCACCCAGGCGGAGGGCGTCCTCCTTATCCTCCAAAAATGATGCTAAAAATGATTCTGTATGCGTATACCAATCGCATATATTCCTCTCGGCAGATCGCCAAACAGCTGGGTGAAAATATTTACTTCATGTGGCTTTCCGAAAATCAAAAACCGGATTTTCGTACCATCAACCGTTTCCGTTCCGAACGCATGAAGGATGTGATTTATGAAACATTCTTCTCCCTCGTCGATCTGCTTCGTCAGGAAGGGCTGGTGAAGCTGGAAGATTACTTTTTGGACGGGACAAAAATCGAAGCCAATGCCAACAAATATACGTTTGTTTGGCGGAAGTCCACTGAAAAATATGATCAAAAGCTGGACGAGAAATTCCAGCAGATTGTTACATCCATTGAAGAAGTGACACGGGAAGATGAACAGGCAGAAAAGGAAACAGATTTTCAGGGAAAGTGGGAAGAAACACCGATTACATCCGAGAAAATCGAGGAAACGATAAAAAAGGTAGAAAAACGACTCGAACAGCATCCGAAAAATCGAACCCTAAAGAAAGCAAAGCGTCAACTGGAAAAAGATCTTCTACCCCGGAAACAAAAGTACGAAGAACAAAAGGCCACCTTCGGGGAACGCAACAGCTTTTCGAAGACGGATCCTGATGCGACGTTTATGCGGATGAAAGATGATCCTATGAAAAACGGCCAGTTGAAACCTGGTTACAATGTACAAATGGGAACAGAAGGTCAATTTATCACCGGATTCAGTCTTCACCAACGGGCGGGAGATCCTGGCTGCCTGATTCCTCATTTTGAAGTTCTTGAGCAATACAATCGCCCTAAACCAAAGGCGTTGATTGGCGATTCCGGATATGGGAGCGAGGAGAATTACGTCTATTGCGAAAAGAAAGAAATCGAGGCGTACGTCAAATACAGTACCTTCGATAAGGAACAAACGAAAACATGGAAGAATCAAGTGGGTCGTCTGGAGAACATGACGTACGACGAAGAACAGGATAAGTGGATGTGTGCGAACAATAAACGACTGACCTTTCGTTATGAAAAGAAACAGAAGTCGGACAATGGATATGAATCGATCAAGCGAGTGTACCTTTGTGCGGACTGTCATGGCTGTCCATTTCAAGCGTCTTGCGCAAAAGGAAAAGAAACCAAAAGGATCACTGTTTCGATGGAAAATCAAAAACAGCGCAAAGACGTACGGGAACGGCTGGCAACCGAAGAAGGAGAACGAAAATACAGCCAGCGAAAAATCGATGTGGAACCTGTGTTTGGTCAAATCAAACATAATCGCCAGTTCCATCGATTTTCATTAAGAGGCCTATCCAAAAATACGGTGGAATGGGGTCTTATTTGTGCTGCCCATAACCTCATAAAATGGACCCTAAAATTAAATCAACAATCAAAAGAACCACAAATACGGAGATAAATAGAAAGAAAATCGAGGATAAGCAACCTCTAAAATCCATATTCAGGTAAAAAAAGAAGGGCTGGCTCGAAAAAATCGTTTTTCAACGACCTTTTGAGACAGCCTCTTAATGATAGGGGTGATACTAGCGTAACTGTCACCAGGTGCAAACGTATAGATATAAATGTAAAAAACTCTCCGGACGGAGAGTTTTTTCATAAATTGACAGTACACTAGTGGTAGCCTAGCTGTCTATTAAACTATCGTTTCCTAATAGTGCAATTACCACGAGAAGTTCAAGACGATTACCAAATGGGGCATTCAAATAATTTTTTTCATCCCCTCGTCTTTTCGCTCATTATCATCTTCATTCTTCTTTTTTATTTTATGGAAACTAACTCCTAAAAGTCTATTTCACATGAGTTTACAATAGTAGCAAACTGATTAAGAATATTATTATGATGGTTGATAATTTGTTCTGCAGTTAATACATCAGAGTTATAAGTACTATGGCAATCCCTTACCAATTTCACCTTATAGCCATGCGAATATGCACTCTTCACAGTTGTATCAACACAATACTCTGTTTGAACTCCACACATAACTAAAGTGTCAATTTCATTATCTCGGAGTAATGTGTGAAGCTCAGTTTCAAGAAATAAGCCAGCATGATATTAAATAACAACATAATCTTGTGCAGAATGATTCCCGTTAATCTAATAGCCAAGGGAAACGCTGAAATTTTACAACAATGACTCGATTGCAGGATCTATGTCAAAAGGTTCCGTTGTTGATTCAAATCTTTCTTTTACATGACCATCACGATCGATTAGAAACTTGGAGAAATTCCACTTAACCCCATCGCCTGCATATATTTCTGGATATTTTCCCCGCAGAAAATCCTCCATCCATTGACCATCCTTGGTCTGAATATCGAAGCCTTGAAACGGTATTTGTTGTATCAGATATAGAAATAAAGGATGAGAAGATGGACCTCTTACATCCGTTTTCTCAAATATAGGGAATGTTACTCCATGGTTAATCTTGCAAGATTCCTGTATTTCCGAGTTGATACCCGGCTCTTTCTCATTAAATTGGTTGCAAGGGAACGCGAGAATTTCAAATCCCTGTTCCCGTCGACTTTCGTAAAGCTTCTGTAGGTCGGCGAATTGACGAGAAAAGCCACATTGGCTGGCTGTATTTACAATTAGGAGAACTTTTCCCCTGTAGTCTGACAATTTAATCTGCTTTCCGTTAATCAGGGTTGCTTGAAAATCATAAATTGACATGCTAACATTCCTCTCTGTTTTTAGTTTTTATATTTTTCTGCAATAACTCTACATTTGACAGTCACTTTATTTAGTTCATCATATTATTCAATTATCTATTGGTCTAATATATTATTAGAATGATATTTATAGGTAATAACAATAAACAACGTGATTGATACTTAGTTCATCTCAACTTTCCCTCAAAGAAGAAGGACTATAATAAAAGCTAATTAAGGTACAGGTTGCATTGAATTAAACTTCCCAGTTACCTATGTGAAAAATCCCCAAATAAAAAAGCTACCTCATTAGCGACGGCCTTTTCAGTTCATAACACTCTCGGGCGGTCTGAGTAGATACCAATGCTGTTTTTAACGCTCTCAGTTTAAAAGACAAATATGAGCATAATAGGGATGGATATACAGAAGCTAAATCAGAATTTGTTAAAAAATATTCTGAAATTGCAAGAAAGAGTATGTCTGATTGTTAACTAAGAAAATTCTGCTGAATCTCAAAGAAGATTAATTATAGTTTCTGTTTCTATAAAGCCAACGAAGACTTTACTTTAAAAATCCACTAAAAAAGTCGACTCCTTACCGTACAGGAAATCGACTTTTTTTAGGTTGAAATTTGCTTAGCGTACAAAATTTGCGTCTTGTTGGCGAGAACGTATTTGGAAATAAAAGTTAGAATATGACCCGTTTTTACACGTATCTCGGTCGTACCCCATCGCCATCAACTTAAGAAAACAAGTTCCCCCCCAAAAAAACGATAAAATAAGCATTCGGGGGTATTTCATCTTTATCTGTATCTCCTTGAAACGAAAAATTGAACGAATGGTAAAGTAATAATGGTTGCGCAAAATACCAACATGAGAGGAACATTGGTCATCTCTTCTTCACCATTTCTATATTCGGAAACAGCCCATATGATGAATACTACCACCATTAAAACAAAATAACTTATTTTACTACTAACTTTTACGATATGCTCTTCTAATTCATCTTTATGTTCCCCACTATTGCTATCGAAATAACTCATCTTTCCAAAAGTATGTAACTCCAATAAGGAAGCTACGAAAATGCTGAGAGCAAACAATGCATAAGAGCCTATAGTACGAACGTTTAAATATGTAAACAATATATTTCCAATAAGTACGAAAATACAGATCCATAGTATATATTTTATCCACTTATTTTGCTTATTTGTCACTTAGCTTTTCCCTTCCTTCATTAACAAAAAAATAGATCATCAATCTTTACATTTAGAACTTTTGCCAATCGAAAGGCTAACTGTAAGGTAGGATCGTATTTATTATTTTCAATGGCATTTATGGTTTGTCGGGTGACATTGCATCTTTCTGCAAGTTCTCCTTGAGACCATCCTTTCAATTCACGCAATTCACGTATTTTGTTATCCATTCAGAATTTATAAGTCACCTCCTGTCAAAACGTTTTTACATCACGATTATAAATATTCATTTTACGTTTGTCAAAAACCTTTTACACATTAAGATGAACTTCTTATGATAATTTCCTCTCAAGAACTGAATAAGTACTTAGTGGTTACCTACTTCAGATAATTTTCGGTATAAAGCTGAGATTGAAATATTTCAACAAAAATATAAAACTAGACTTTTAAGTTTATCATAGGAAAAAGCAATGATTATCATTCAAAACATTATATTGAACAATAAATATAGAAAGAAGTAATATTAAATTATAGATTTTCTTATCACATTTAGGGAGTATAGCCAAATGGTAAGGCGAAGGTCTGCAAAATCTTTATTTCTGGTTCAAATCCAGATACTCCCCCCAGTACATGGTCTCATAAAGGGAAAAGGTCAAATTTACCCCTCGTAAAAATGTCTCCCATCAATGTTTTCAAGAAAAAGCTCTCTGGGATTCTTACCAGAGAGCTTTTTCATTTTTATTTTTATCGGAATTTTTTGTATAAAGTGCTCATTCGCCTGTTCAACCTCCTATAGCAAAACAGGCGAAAATCTCACCGTTATAAGAAAAAAGTGGTCTTTGATATCCTGGGTGTTGTTTATGAGTATACCATGAATCATGGCAATGCAGCATAAGTCAAAAAATGAAGCCCGCTTTATTTGAGCATGCCTAAAATTTATGTTGGAAAGTAAAAATGATCAGGTTTCCCGATTCTCGACTTTTCCTTTCCACTAGCTCGATGGCGATGTGACGTGACCCCTAATAGTTTAATAAGAAATTTAAATGTGTGGATTTTCTATGGTCGACACATTTAAATTTTGTAGTACCCTTATTCTAAGTAAATAGAATGGAGGTTTTCAAACATTGCTAAAAAAAGTTGTCATGGTGAATATCATACTTTCTATTGTTGAAGTAATGTCTATATGGTGGTTCAATTTTCAATTTAAAAATGCTTTCACAATTATTAATGAAAGTGATGGTTTTAAAAATATAGCGTTTGGAATCTGGAAAATAAAAGTCATTGGGCAAAGTGAATTACAAACAGTAATTAATTATCCTTTATGTATAGCTTTATTAATATTGCTTATCAATCTAATTTTTATTAAAAAGATATCTAAAAATTAGATAGTATAAACAAGCTTGTCAGAAAGTGCAACAGGACGGATCCTGACTATGCGAAAAACTGATTAAATTAATTGAAAAGTACAAGCTATATCGTTTTGATCAAGTTTCACCCAAGCGGTACAACCTCCCTCACTATCCTCCGACTAAATAGCCGGGGCGCTGCCGTAAAATCTTTGCAAGAGAAGTTGAAGAAACTTGGTTTTTCTGTAGGAGCTGCAGACGGTATTTTCGGTCGAAAGACAGAGGAAGCTATTCAGGCATTCTGTACGGTCCATGGGAAACGCGGCAGGGGTAGCGCGGTAGGATTTTGCAATGGAAAGGCTACACTGGGCAAAGAGACGCTAGAAACGACTATCATAATTGGTGAGGCAGGTTATGCTCAATCAAGGGAAATTGCGGAAGTACTTGGCTATAACTTAGAGTGGAAACAAGCAACAAGGGAAGTTATTTTTACAAAGGGAGAAAGATAGTGACAATGCCCCGCTGTCCTATGGATAGTAGAGATTTGTATGTGGTGTACAAACTCTTTTCTCGAAAAAGGTGCCTCTTTTTCATTTTTTATCTTACTTTTTTTGGTTAATCAACACTCGTAGTATAATATATTTCAACGAGTGTGTGAATCTTTCCTTCAAAAAAACACCTTCGGCCTGAAATACAGCTAAAGGTGTTGACCGTATCCTACCTTATATGTAGACTATGCATTCCGTATACTAGGGAGCGCACATTTTTAATGGCTCCTAGCCCACTCTCCCGTTTACTGAGCTACACTTTAGCTTAGCCATACGCATAAAGCCGCTAGCTCTTGTGCTCGATACCTACTTTCTCGTTGGACAAATCCAATTTCTCTAGCTACTTGTTGTAAGGTACTCAATGATAAAGAATGCTGAAATTCCTCCGCAAATCATCGTAACTCTTGAGATATAGAAGCAGTCATAAAAATGCGCCACCCTTTCTATGAGTCATAGAGAAAGAATAGCGCATTTTTTTTCGTTTTGGGGGTATTTGTTACTACTAGCTTGATGGCGATGTGGAAGCAAGCTTTTTTACCTCAACCTGAAAGGGAACGATCAAATCTGTGGAAATCCCTTTCCTTTGCAGGCGTTCTTTTACGATGTGTTGCCCCACATCCTGAATGTGACCCTGAAGATACTCAATTGCCTGCGATCCTTTTCTATTAGACTGATTGGCGTAGAGGACTATTTGAACAGGTTGCCCTCGCTTTTGCTTTTCTACATAATTGGCATCAAAATCTATGGCTGCCTGTGCTTTGTCTTCGGTAACTTCTTGAACTGAATTACTATTTTTTTACATATAGAGATTGAGGGTTCCAGAAAATAACTTTAGAGCCTCCTCTGGTATTTCTTTTAGCACAACGATTCGTAGTGAATCTACCTGAAGCTGTGTCAATAGAACTTTATCAAGGAGGATCGTCATGAAGAAAAGGAGCAGTATAGGTAAGAGCACCCCAAGTAGTAATGTTTTGCTATCTCTAAGCGAGTCTTTCATTTCTTTTTTAAATATAGTCCAGATCATACGACAGTTCTCCCTCTAACAAGTCGAGACATGAAGATATAGTTCAAATCGTTCGTTTCTTTTTCGACATATAATTGCTCCAATGTTCCTTTATAAAGTAACTCGCCTTTATGCAGCATTATCACAGAAGAACAGAGAAGCGCGACTTCCTTCATAATATGAGTTGAAAAAATGATTGTTTTGCCTTCGTGCCGCATCTGGTGAATCATTTGACGAAATACATTGGCTGATGTAATCAAGTCCCGTCGTCGGTTCATCGAACAAAATAATATCTGGCTCATGTACAAATGTACGGGCAATCGCAACCTGTTGCCGCATCCCCCTAGAGAAGCCAAGCAGCCTCCGATCCAGATACTCCTTAATGCCAAATTGAACGGACAATTTTTCAATGCGATTTTTCGTTTCGTGCTGGCTCTGTCCGTACAGATCGGAAAAGTACATTAAATTTTCACGGGCTGTCAAACGATCGTACAATCCAGTCTCCCCAACAAATAGAACACCAATCCTGGGTTTTATTTTCATTGCCTCCTGTAAGGTATCATGGCCATTTACGATAATTCTGCCTTCACTAGGCTCAAGCAACGTGCACATCATACGCAGCAATGTGGTTTTCCCAGCACCATTTTTCCCGATTAGTCCAACGATTTCCCCTTTACTCACAGCAAAAGATAAGGGCTGTACAGCCTCCGCATGCTCTTTTCGACTTTTGGATGTTTTGCTTACCTCCTGAACTTAGATGATGTGTGGCATCGAACATTCGCTCCTCTACAATCCTCTTAGCGTTTATAATTAATATTTAGCCTGATAATAAAAGATCAACGCAGTCCAGCTTCCCATGTGAACTAATAATAGTATTCCTAATACGCTAGCAACTGAAATACCGACTTTGAGAATGACTAGAAAAAACAGAATATACATGGTTACTAATGTAACTTGCCAGGAAGTCGCTCGGGCTTTATCTCGAATAAGATAGAATCGTTCATCCAATCCACGTTTTTTTTGCGCCTTTTTTTTGTCGAAATACCATCCACATAAACCCATAATAGCAACACCAAATAAACCAATCAGAGCTCCAACTGTCTCAGTCATATATTTTCATCCCCCTCAAAAATAAATAAATCCTCGATATAGCATTCAAATGCTTGTGCTAACTTATGAGCTAAAATAAGCGAGGCATTGTACTTTCCGTTTTCTAACGAGATGATTGTTTGTCTGGACACACCTACTATTTCTGATAGCTGCTCCTGTGTCCATCCTTGTTCTACTCTCTTATCACGTACCTTATTTTTCACATCGCACCTCGGTAAAGCTGATTTTACGTAAAGTTTACTTTACATAAACGGAATTATCAAGCTAACTTTACATAAAAATTCTAAAGAAAAATATTCAAAAACTATTTTAAAATCCACTTTATTGAACTCGAATTTTAAATCATTTATTCTAGTTCTAAATAGAATTCCTGTGTTAATTTAATTTTTATTCATTATTAGTACCATACAAAAAGCCTGACATTATCTCCCCTACTTTTTATATAGGGTAATATGTCAGGCTTTATTTATAATACACCCTCAATATGTTAAAATGAGGTAAAAAAGGGCGGTTGTTTGGAAAAGAAGTTAGTAAAAACCGGTATCTACGGATTTTTAATTAGTATAGGAATTATGATATTTTTTACTCCATATGAAATCGTTACTAGAGAATCTGGAATAACTACAAGAGTTGAGATCCCAACAAAGGCTACATTATTACTTTACTGCAGAACACAGTGCCTTTTACTTTTTCTATTTTTATACTAACCATGTTTTTAATTCAATTTATACGTGCCTAAAAAAACAAGCAACTAGTTTAATCTGGCTGCTTGTTTACAGAACGAACCTTATTGGATTTCTAAAAATAAAGCGGCTTTCTGAACCATCAAGAAGCTGCTTTGTCTACATTCTGCAGATTATCGGACGTTTATTATAAATTCACTTTAATTTTTAAAATTCGCAACCAATAAATACTAACAACGTCTGAGGTAGTAAGGAGATAATAACATTGGAGAGATTGTATTGTTCTAAAATTCCAATCTCTTAAGCTTTTGTAGAACTATAGTTTGTGGAGATCAAAGAAAGGTACTTGCATCCCAAAACAGAACGGATAAAATTCAAACTAAAGTTACACCAGAGAAAATAAATCCTTATATTAGGGAAAAACGAAGTGTATGATACGAAAAAGAAAATGTTGTCCATAACATTTTCTTTTTCGTATCATATACCCTGTTTCCTTAGCTAGCTGGTTAAGAACAGTGGGAGACATACATCGTTGTAATTCTTCAGCGAATAAAACAGTTCATTTTCTTCTCTTATACTCATAAAAGCGCTATCCTTTCTTACTTTACATAAGAAAAGCATAGCGTTCTCTTTCCTGTCATGATAGGCTTATTTCTTAACTTAATGGTGGTGTGGTGGTACCTCTATATAGTCTTGACAATATCATTTTTAAAATTAAAATAAGTAATGCGTTTTTATCACCATTAAAAGGCCACCATCTGACGGCCTTTTAATGGAAATATATTTAATGATTTACTGTTCAGTTAACTTTTTTACATTATTTTTCTCCAACTTTATAACAGTGAGAGTGTAAATAACAAAACATACCGTAACGATAATGCCAATCAAAATTACCTTCGTACTCTCCTGAAGGTTCGTTTTACTTATAACAAATTCCGGTAAAAATAAAATTATTGGAAGAATAATAGATACCCATGTTTTGCTCCAAATCGCTACTCCAACAAAAACTAGAATCGAAAAAACAATTGCAATAATATTCCCAATAACCCCAAACTGAATAGTTGGTGTGTCATAATATCTATCTAGAAAGATTAATGTCATAAATAAAGCCAGTGGAGTAGAGCCAACAATCCCAAACATTATCCACTCTTTGATTTTTGAGATTTTGTTGCTCGCCACATATTTAAATAAAACCGATGTAAGTAACAAAGTAAATAACGAGATAAACGGATAACCAATCATATCAATTAATGAGTATTCTAATTCTCCCCGTATGGCATCTCCCATTAAAATATAAGAAAATGCACCTATAACAATAATCGGTATATATTTTAACAGTCCCTTAATATCAACAGACATTTCATTTGCTATTTGTTCCATGTACTCTTTGGGCATTTTTCCAATTATATCCCCTACGTTCTTCCCATCTCTTTCAGCCTCATATAAATGATCTTCTAATTCTCCAATTATTTCTTCAATCTCTTTTTCATTTTTACCACTTGAAAATAAATAAATCCTTAAATTTTCTAGAAACTCGCGGCTATCCCTTGATATTTTCATAAAATTAATCTTCCTCTCCTAATAATTGATTTACGCTATTTGCGATATCACTCCACCGCTCCTTAAACTCTTCTAGTTCTTCTCTTCCTTTAACTGTTAAAGAATAGTATTTTCGCTTTGGACCTCCCGAAGGAAGTTCTTTTTGACTAGCTGTGACAAGCCCCTCTTTTCTCATACGAAGTAATAAAGGATAAATACTTCCTTCGCTTACCATTGTAAATCCATAGCCATTTAATTTTTCCATCATTTCATATCCATAGGTCTCCCCCTTGGAAATAATCGCTAGGAGACAGCCTTCTAAAATTCCTTTTAGTATTTGACTTGAAGACAATTAATCCCCTCCCATCAAAAGAATATCGCAACTAACTTGTTATGCAATATAGTTTTGCAAAAAAATGTATTGCGACTACTTTGTAATACAAGTTAGTTAAAATTTAACATAGTACTTAATTTAGTTCAAGATATTATTGGCAATTAATTTTATAACCCTTATACATGAATCAATTTCATAACTCAAAGCCCTTGAACCGCAAAATCCAATTGACATGAAAAAAGGAGTACCTTCCAAAATCTCGAATAGAGTAGTTGCTCAGACAACTCAATGAGAAAGGTTGGTCTCCTCATGTCCTCTATTCGTCAAGGACATTTGTTTTCCCTGCAAGATTTATTAGATTTAGAACCTACCCAGCGTTATACAGCGATTTTTGAAGGTATCAATATTACGCCACTGCTTACCATTGTGTCTAAGAAAGTAGGCAAAGGTGCACCCCAATCGCTTACTTATTCAGCAATAATCTATTCCCTTTTTGCTCGTATTTTAGAGGGGATTCCAACGATTAAGCTTCTTGTCCGTCGCTTGAAAAATGATGTTCTTTTTCGTTTGGATTGCGGATTTTCGTTTTCTGATCGGGTACTATCTGAAGTTTCTTTCTCACGCCTGATCCGAAAAATCAAAACATCAAATGTACTAGATGAAATGAATGATACACTTGTTTTACAAGCCATTGAAGAAGGCTTCATTACTGGCAAGCACATTGCCATTGATGCTACCCATGTAGAAGCACGAGACCAAGCTCCACAAAAAGAAGAAGTTGAAGTGGAACAACCCGTCAAAGAATCAAAAAAACGGGGGCGCAAGAAAAAAGAAGCCTATAAAGGAGCAAGAAGAAATCGAGAACAACTTGCCTCTTTTCGAACAGAAAATCGAAAAGCAATTGGATCGCACCTTCGGTGAACTTCAAAAAGAAATGCCAAACGCCCCTCGGTGGGGAATTAAGAAAAACGCCGAAAATAAAAATGTTTTCTGGTACGGCTACAAACTCCATCTTGCTGTAGAAACCAAAAGTCAGTATCTTTTACGTCATTTGCTTTCGTCAGGAAACATGAATGATGCCGAAGCTGCCATTCCATTATTGAAAGGAGTGGCTGAGAGGTTGCCTTTTTTCAACATCACGAAAGTGATGGCAGACGCTGGATAGGATTACAATCCAATTTATGAGCAGGTTTATCGCATGAAAGCGGACGCTATCATCGCTTATAATAAGCGGAACGAAGCGCCACCTATCGGTGTCGACAAGTATTTTACACCTTCATGTGTCCGTGAACATTCCTATCGTTATGATAGCTATGATCCTAAATATGAAACACTCAAGTATACAAGACCGAAGGAGTGTAAGGATTGCTCCCTCGTTCACGACACGCTATGCCAAAAGGTCATTAAAATGAAAAAGACAGTTGATTTACGTCGCTATCCCGCTCCTTCGCGTGGAAGTAAAGCATGGAAAAAACTTTACAAGGAACGTACTTCTGTTGAACGAGTGAATGCTTACTTAAAAGAGTATTTTCAACTAAACAATGTCCGATACCGTTCTGGAGAATTAGCGAAAGTTCATGTTGATTTACTTTGTCTATTGTTTAATGCTTCTAAATTAGCTGTGGACCGTATGAATGTTGAATTAAGCTGCAGATCTGCTTAATAGGGCACGACCTCCGGTCGTTTCAAAAATCAAATACAGAAATTCTGTAGGTATTGAAGTTTTTAGAAACTACTTATGAAATTGATTCACATATGAAAATATTCTTTTATATAAAACTGAACTAATGTTTTAGCACTATGTACACCGTATTGTGCCAATATTTTTTCGGGACAGGCACGAATAAAGGCGAGAAAACCAGGGATTCGCCGGCCTGTCAAGAAATCTCAACAAAAAAACACTGCCCTTGGACAGTGTTTTTTTCGTCTTCTTCAAGGTGGAAGTTATTACATCCGCAATTCTTTGTTAGTATAGATGCAGCAAGCGGATTATGTCCGGTCCTCTTTTGTCTAGGGACAATCAACTATTGAGAAAGCGAAAGCCAGGCCCGCTTATTTTTCCAAGATACTTGAACAGGGGTTTCAAATAGAACCGATAACCTTTCACTGGTAAGAATTTCCGTTGTTATTCCACTTGCAAATACGGTTCCTTTTTGAAGTAATAAGGAGTGTGTAAATTCGGGCAATATTTCTTCCACATGGTGCGTCACATACAAAAGCGTAGGAGCATCTTTTTGTTTAACCAGATTTACGATGCTTTGAAGCAAGGATTCTCTGGACAAAAAGTCCAGTCCGTTACAAGCTTCATCTAAAATAAGCAACTCAGGTGAGGCCATAAGCGCCCGGGCGATGAGAAGCTTTTGTTTTTCGCCTTGTGAACAGGTCTGATATTGGCGGTCAAAAAGATGTGCACAACCGAGTGTTTCCATGAGGTAGACGGCTTTTTGGATATTTTCTTCCGTTGGTTTCTCAAATAATCCAACGGAGGCATGTAACCCACTAATCACCAGATGTTGTGTTTTTTCATTAGGGTGGATTCGTTCTTGGAAAGATGAGCTTACCCATCCAATTCGTTTTCGCATTTTTCGCAAATCGACCGTTCCATACCGATGACCAAGTACGGAAATCTGTCCCTCTGTCGGCCAAATATAGCCGGTTATCATATTTAATAACGTGGTCTTTCCGGAGCCATTTAGCCCCAAGAGCGCCCAGTGTTCCCCCTTACGTATCGTCCAACTGATGTTCTTCAATATGATTTTCTGTTCGCGTCTCCACAGGACATCTTTGACCTCAATAATATTTGACATAATATGTTCCTCCTATGTATTTTGGGTAGTAGTTGCTTCTATGGTGGCAGGCTGTAGCCGTAATACAGCATCTGTCGGGAGAAACGCAGCAAGCAAACCGATAAGAGGTAAATATGCACATACCTGGATAATAAATGAAATACTAGTATGGTCGGCCAATGTGCCGAGTACCACCGATCCTAGGCCACCAAGGCCGAAAGCCAGGCCGAAAAATAGCCCTGAGACGGTTCCAATTTTCCCCGGTAACAACTCCTGCGCGTAAACTATAATAACGGAAAAGCCTGAAAGTAAAATGAATCCGATAAAAAAGCAAAGCACAGCGGACCAGAATAAATTGGCAAAAGGAAGTAATAGGGAAAAGGGTGCTGTTCCTAAAATAGAAAACCAGATCATATTACGTCGTCCAAACCGATCTGCCATCGGGCCCCCAACGAAAGTTCCTAATGCTCCAGCAACCAGTAGCAAAAAAATAAAAAGTTGTGCATGTTCTGTGGATACGCTGTGTTTGTCAATTAGGTAAAACGCATAAAATCCAGTCATACTTGCCATATATACAAATTTTGAAAACAATAACATAATCAAAATCCCGATGGAGTAAGTAATCATGGATGTAGAACGTTCATTTGCTTTCAAAATAATCGTTTTTTTCTTTGGAGTTTGTTGGCTGATATAGTAGCGATACCAACGAGCAACATAAATTTGAACAATAATAGCAGCAAGTGCGGCAATAGTAAACCATATAATTCCAAACTGTCCAAGAGGGACGAAAATCAATGCTGTGAACACAGGAGCCAATGCCTGGCCAATATTCCCACCAGTCTGAAATATAGATTGAGCCAATCCTTTACGTGGCCCGGCTGCCAGATAAGCAACTCGAGAAGCTTCAGGATGAAGCACGGAAGAACCAACTCCAATAAGAATTACCGAGATAATAACTTGCCAAAAATTGGAGGAGAATGCTAAAACAAGCATTCCTAGCAAAGAAAAAACGACTCCAATGGGCAGCAAAGATGGTTTAGGTTTAGCATCAGTATATAGCCCAATCAGTGGTTGAAACATTGAAGCTGTTATATTTAAGGTAAAGGCGATCCAACCAATTTGTGTAAAGCTTAACTTTAAAGACTCATGTAAGATTGGAAATATGGCGGGAATAACGGACTGAATCGAGTCATTTAATAAATGAACCAGGCTAATTGACAATAAAATTGAGTATACGGTAACTTGCGATGTAGAAGATTTCATTTTTTATCCCTCCAACAAACATCATATCATCTGCTGTTTTGTTATAAAAAAAAATTGTTATAACTCGGCAATTGTTCCTTCCAGATTAAGAAGCGTCCATTTTAAAGCAAGATCCGGATCCTGCTGCTTAATAGCCTCGTATAACTGCTCGTGATAGTAGGATTGCGGATCATGCGAACTATATTCTTTATTTAATTTGTGCATAGCATCAGATAATACGTGAGAAAAAGTGCGGAATAAATCAATAATAACACCATTTTTACTAGCAATCGCTATAGACATATGAAACTCTATATCTGACTTTGCATAGAGTTCTCGATCATTTTGTTGCAACGCAAAGTTGCGTGCATCCAAATGATTGCGCATGTTTTTCAGATCTTCTTCATCGCGACGAAGAGCAGCTAACCGGGATATTTCCAACTCCAGCATCTTTCTTGCCTCGTATACCTCCACAAGCTCTGCGCGATGCAATCGATGTGCAAGAGGCTCTTGGATGACAGGGCTGGTTTTTAGATACGTACCGAACCCTTGTTTTTTCTCAAGTAGTCCAGCGTGAACCAGAACCCGGATTGCTTCTCGGATTGTAGACCTTCCTACTCCAAATAGCTCCATCAGTTCTGGTTCTGTTGGAATTTTATCTCCAGGTTTAATATCACCCGTTGATATTTTATGTTGTAACTGATTAACTACATCATCCACTAGTTTATGATGATTTAAGGTTTTAAATGACATTTTATCATTCATCTGATCATCTCCCGTTTTAGAAGTTTAACATATTCACTAGAATCATACAAGAAAAATTCTTTTGTTTTTTCAGCCTGTCGAGAAAGTCTCGACAGGCTGAAGCCCACTAGACCTTATTTGAACATACCGGTTCTGTTGCAAGGTTTTTAAAAGTACGCTAAACTTTTTCAAAACAGAGCTAGGAGAATCACAAATGGGATATTTTAGAGGAAAACAATTTAAAAAGGATATTATTTTGGTAGCCGTCGGCTACTATTGTCGTTTTTCTTTAAGCTATCGTGAAGTATCTGAAATCTTAAAAGAGCGTGGTGTTTCGGTTCATCCAACAACCATCATGCGCTGGGTTCATGAATATGGAAATCTTATCTATCAAATTTGGAAGAAGAAAAATAAAAACGTTCAATTATCTTGGAAACTAGATGAAACCTATATAAAAGTCAGAGGGAAATGGTGTTATTTATATCGTNCAAAGCACCAACTTTGTGCATTTAACAAATTAAGAGAACAAGGCTTTTATCTAAAAAAAACTCATTGTAAAATCAAGTATTTAAACAACCCCATTGAACAGGACCATAGGCATGTGAAGCGATGTTTTTCTAAATCTGCAGGATTTCAAAATCTTCGCCACGCTTCCCGTACCTTAAAAGGAATCGAAACCATTCATGCTATATATAAACAAAACCGCAGTTTACGACCAAACTGCGGTTTTTCAACGTATAATGAATTGCAAAAGTTACTTACAATTGCATGAGATTTAATCGCACCCAACCCACATTTTTATCTGTTAAGAAACTTTGCAACAGAACCATAAAAAATCTCCTGAAGCTCATTTAGCGTATCAACATAATGATCTCGATCCATATAGGGTGAAGTAGAAAACACCTCAATTAACTCCTTTAACACTCCAATGCCCAGTTCAACTCTCGCATGATCACGTAGCAATTTATTTCTGGACACCACCAACGTTTTTACATCATTTGGCGTTAGAACCAAGCCTCGCTCTTTAGTTTTTTCATTTAAACTGAGTAGTTCCATCACTGTCTTGGACTTGGGTGATAATTGGATGGAATTCAAAATATCGGATAAATTCATAGGCTCTCTCCCTTCCTATAGACCCGCTAAAAAGTTTTGACTTTTCTCCTAAGTAAAGTCGTTCCATGTAAAATCAACACTTAAGATACCGGCAGGATGTGAGCTGGTCGTATAGTTTCTTCTAGAAGCTAATTTCGGATTGCGAAAACAAAGG
Organism: Aneurinibacillus migulanus; assembly: GCF_001274715.1. Lineage (GTDB taxonomy): Bacteria > Bacillota > Bacilli > Aneurinibacillales > Aneurinibacillaceae > Aneurinibacillus > Aneurinibacillus migulanus. Next base: position 3,852,104 of record NZ_LGUG01000004.1, read on the forward strand.
AGATTATTATAATAACCAAATGCTCGGCAAATTGATGGACGTACTGAATGAATACCGCACCGATCGTTTATTTTGTCATAGAAAATACAAGTCCCAAAATAACGTCGTTGGTTTTTTAAATCCAGGCGTGTTTTTTTAGGCATAGCTCTTATCTTCTTTTTTATTTTCTTCAACTCATCTTCTATAATAGGAACAGGACCGCAGCACATTCCTTTGCAACCTTTACAAGGTAAGCTTTCCATTAATTTAATCAGCTCTTGAAAAAGCAAGGTGTTAAGATCCATTCAATGATATGGATTTTCTAGTTAAGTAGCTAAAAATGATTAATGACAATAACGGGAGTATAAACTGGCATTCTTGCGCTGTTAAATTATTTAATAGAAATAATAAAGTTGTTTCTGTAGTCACTACATTTAAAAAACTGTATGATATGCTTTACAATGAATTAGATAAAAATGTACAACAGGTATTTTCAAAAAAATTATTGGGGTAAGCTCTAGCAAGAGGTTATTCGGTCACTTTACAGGTACATCCTTTTAAAGTGTGTTAAGTATCTTTAATATGTTTTATTTTTTTATAGCATGAATGTAGTGAATGGTTTCAAAGGCTGATAGGTAGTCTTTTCGATTGTCAAAATATAGTTCATTAATTTTATCAGGTGATAAATGTTCATAAATGAGCAAACCGGATTTTTCTAACATTCTCTCAATTTCATAATAAGAAAAACATGACTTCATTGGTTCGCCACTTGCTGAAGCCATTTTTACCATATTTTCAACTCTATTAAAGATTCCTTTTTCTTCAAAGAGTTTTTCGTCTGCATAATCAAAAACTATGGAACTTCCTGATGGGACTTTGGCGAATAAATTATCTATTAAACTTGAAATTTCTTCTTTCGTTAAATAATAAGAAACACCTAAAAGGCTAAAGAAAGTTTTTTTATTACCAAATCCTTCATCTCTTAAATTTTGGTAGGAAAACTTTTTGGTGAAGTCCATAGAAACAAAATGAAGATTACTCGGAACTTTAAAATTAGCTTCATCCAATCTTTTCTTCTTAAATTCCTGTGTAGTAGGATAATCAATTTCAAATATCTCTAAGGTGTTTTCCAATTCTGGATGTCGAAAACTAAAAGTATCTAACCCGGCACCAAGTATGACATATTGTTTTAACTCTAACATCACTTCATTAAGTAATACTTTTTCACAATACGCAGCACGTGCCAAGGGTGTTGGAGAAAGTTGAATCTGTGTAATCCATTTTAATATTTCTTCTGTATCCCCCTTAAACTTTTGCACGATATCTTTGTTGAAGAAATGTATGCCTTGAACCATATTCTCTTTGATGTTATTAAATTCTTTTTGTGAAATTAAATCTTTAGCTATATAATCATTAAAGATTTTAGGGGTATCAAATTGACTATGACAGGATCTTCCAAAAGCTGATATTAACGAGGTTAAACTTGACTCACCTTTCTTCATACAAACACACTCCTTCATATTAGAACAAAAAAATAGGATTCCCCTGGCCAGGAGAATCCTATTATATAATTAGATTTAATAAAAGTAAATTATAGCATAAATAAATTTTTTTGTCAAGTTTTTTGACTAGGGGTAGTACCACATCGCTATCAAGCTAGGAGCAACAAATACCCCCAAAGCAAAAAAATACGCCATCCTTTCTTACTTTACATAAGAAAAGCATAGCGCTTTTTTTCTTGTTATGATAGGCTTACCTCTTAACTTGATAGTGGTGGGGTAGTGTCACACATCCATCTCAATGAGGAAATATACTTTAGCAAGTCTTCTTGTAAATTTCCTTTTTCTTGTATCAATTTTGCCACCACGTTAAGATATACAGTGTTCCATAAATGCCAACTGACATTCTTTCATGATTATCCTTTATAAGAGTAACATATTAAATTCAATCCTAATCAAGAAGCCATTCAAATGTCATAAATGAAAATTACAACAGATTCTTTTATATTCACCCAACAAATATTTTCCTTCGATCATAAGAAAAAATAATCATTGCCACACCTAAACTAGCACAAATCATATACATAAATGAGTATGAAGAGAGATCAGCTATCGGCCCCATAATGACACCACCCAGCGAAACGCCTAAATCAGCCATAGCAATAAATAAACCAAGTAACACATTACGATTTATCTGCGGCAATACAAAAGTCAAATACGTTGTTAACGTAGGATAGAGAAGTGCCTGTGCGATCCCCATTAAACCTGCACCAACATAGAAAAAGACAGCTCCACCCGCTATAGAAAAGCTTACACATTGCGCCGCCACGGCTAGAATGAGCATGATTACCATGATAAAAGCCGAATGCCATTTGCCGTCTGAAGGAATTTTCTTCCGTAAGGCAAAACGAGCCAAGACTACGGTACCCGCCTGAAGCATGAGATAAATTCCAGCATTGCCGCCTTTTAATTGTACAGCATACAACGGTATAAAGGTTGTAACAGCTCCAAATACAATGGAAGCCACCAACATCAAGACGCTGCATTTAAATAAATACGGATTTTTTACTAACTGGCTAAAGGACTTAAACATGTTTTCTCCCTGCACCGTATTATTTGAAACAGGCTGATCTTCTTCTTTTTTGTCCATTTTGGCACTATAGCCAACCACCCCTGTACATATGGCAATGGCTATCATTACCACTGTAAAATAATTCGTATCCCCTGCTTGCCAAATGCCTAGCGCCAGTAGGGGACCAACAATCCCCGGCATATAGGAACATAAAGAATATAGTGAAATACCTTGGGAACGGTCCTTGTCCGGCAGTGCATCAATAATGCCCAGCTGTAATGCCATTGAAAAAAAAGCTGTACACACACCTTGCAGCATACGGGCGACGAAATAGCCCCCCCAATCCAGTGAACGTGTACAGGAATAAAGCACATCCATTGATAATAAGGATAGTGCGCAGCACTTTGATCGGCCCATGCTTTTGAATCATATGGCCTGCCCACGGCCGAAAGAACATAGTGGTAAACAAATACGCCCCCATGATGATCCCGATCGTTGTATTGGTGGCCCCTAGTGATTCACCCTTCAAAGGAATAATAACATTCAGTATAGCGTTGGCACTAAAATACAAAAGAGTTAACATATATAACCGCAGAAAAGGCCAAGACAGAGCTCCTCTCACAATTGTTGCTCCTCCTTAAACTCTCATTGATACCTGTATCGATTACGCAATGATCATTTGCAATAATTTTCTTGCATATGCTGACTGAACGTCTTTTAATTGTTCGATCTTGACCATTTCTTCAATTTGGCCATTTCTAATGATCATCATTCTGTCGCAAATATAGGCAGCAGCCTGTATATCATGGGTTATGAAGATATATCCCATGTTGTAAAATTCCCTCAGGTTTATTAGCAGTTCAAGCACTTGGATTTGAACAGAGCTATCCAAAGAGCTGATTGCTTCATCTAATAAAACACATTTCGGTTCAGTTGAAACGGCTCTCGCAATGCACACCCGCTGAATCTCTCCCCCTGATAACTCATGAGGATATTTCTTGCGATAAGAGGAATTCAATCCGACTTGATATAATAGATCATCGATCTTGCCTTTAATATCTTGTTGAACCTTTCTTTGCAGGGTTAGAGGTTCCAGAATGGCTTCTTCAACCGTGTAAAACGGATTAATGGAAGACGTGTAATCTTGAAATACGGCGCTGATGTTTCCTAATCTCACTCTTCGATCCTCTATACGCTTCCCTCTAAACAAAATGGTTCCTTGATCAGGCTTTTCAATTCCTAACAGCAACCGCCCTAATGTGGATTTTCCACTGCCGCTTTCCCCGATAATGCCGAGACATTCCCCTTGCCCCCATTCGAAACTAATATTTTTTAACACAGTCTGTCTTTCCCTAGAGAACAATCCGCCTTTGTTATAGGATTTCTCAACGCGATCAACGCTCAGCAACGATAACGCCTCCCATTATTCTCCTAAAATGATGATTCAACGCCAGCTTCGTAGATACTAAATATCGGGTGTGTTCATGCTGAGCTTTAGAGAAAATGGCTTGGGTTGTCCCTCTTTCAACAATTTTCCCATCCTTCATGACTAGAACTTCATCCGCAATTTTTTTGACAACGCCTAAATCGTGAGAAATGAAAATCATCGAGCAACCCATTCTTGCCCGCAATTGAATGAACTGTTCAACCACTTCGAATTGCGAAATTGTATCGAGTGCTGTTGTCGGTTCATCAGCGATAATGATGTCAGGTTCCAATACGATTGCCAATGCAATCATAACCCGCTGCAGCATTCCGCCCGACAGCTGGTGGGGATACTTATTCATCACCTCTATCGGGTTTTTCAGCATAACGCTTTCCATGGCATTTTTCATTTTGGCTGTGATTTCGTCATGGCTCCAGCCGAAATGTTCCACAAGTGTCCCCTTTAGATGAACTCCGACCACACAAGAGGGATTAAAGGCACGCATGCCATTTTGCAAAATCATACAAAGATTTTTCCCCCTCTTTTTTCTCATTTCTTTTTCAGGAAGTTCGGTTAAGTTTTCTCCTTTGAACAGAATGTCTCCGGTTTGGCGTATCCCGCCTTTATTCAATCTCATAATTGCCCTGCAGGTCACAGACTTCCCGCTTCCGCTTTCCCCTACAATTGCCAGACAGCTTCCTTGCTTTACATGAAATGAACTATTCGGAATAATCATCTTATTGGTACTGCTATCCCATATTTTCAAATTGACAACTTCCAAAGTATTCATAAATGAATTATGCCACCTCTTTTCCTTGAAGCTTACGTTTAGAGGTCATTAATTTAGGATCTAACGCAACTTGAAGTGCATCAGACAAAAAGTTAACGGCCGACACAACAATAATGATGGTTAAGCCAGGTGCCAACATGAATTCCGGCCTTGAAAACATGACCTCTCTTGCCTCATTCAACATCATGCCCCACTCCGCAGTAGGAGCCTGAACTCCTAATCCAAGGAAAGAAAACCCTGATATTTGCAAAATCATCGTACTGAAAGAACTGCTTGAAATGACCGCAATGTCAGGAAGCGCAACTGGCACAATATGCTTATACATGATTTTTATGTCGCTAACACCGGTTGCCTTGGAGAACTTTACATATTCAGATTCAGCATACTGCATCACAGACGTTCTGATTACGCGAGCAAACCATGCCCATTTCGTCAAAATAAACGCAATCAAAATATTCTCAAGACCCGCGCCCAACATACCAACAAGCGCCAATGTCATTACGTATCCCGGAAAGGAAAGCATAACATCGCACATTCTCATTAAAAGGGCATCCGTTTTTCCTCTAAAGTAGCCTGCTATAAAGCCTACAACAGCTCCGATCAAAACAGATAGGACTAATGCAATAAACACCCATAACACGCTGGGACGAATGCCATAAATTAATCTAGACAAGATGCATCTCCCCAGATGGTCGTTGCCTAGGAGGTATTCCCATGATAAGGCTGCAAATCGAAGTTCCATATTTACTTCATTAGGATCATGCGGCGCAATTAAAGGAGCAAATATTCCGGCGCCAACAGTTGCAACAATGACGGATAAAGATACAGCAGCCAGCTTGTCATTGATTACATGTTTCAATACTTTCATTTTTCAGTTAGAGATCCTTTCTTAATTTGGGATTCATCGCCGCGTTGATAATATCAGAAATGGTGTTAAACAAAACAAAGGCCACTGCCAATACAAGGACATACGCTTGGATCATCGGGAAATCTCTGCTTAGAATCGATTTCACACTTAGACTCCCTAACCCGGGCCATGCAAATACATTTTCTACAACTACCGTGCTTCCCAATATAATGGGTATAGCCATGCAAAATACAGAAATGGCAACCTGCAATGAATTTCTTAAAATATGCATCGTGATTTTCTTTTCTGGTAAGCCACATGCCCTTCCATACAGTACATAATCTTCATTTAAATTGCTTACCATCGAACTTCTGACGATTCTGAAATAAATGCCTGCATAACTGAGCACGATCACAATAACCGGTAAAATATAACTTTTGTACGAATCCATCCCGCTTGTTGGCAACAAATCTAACTTCACAGAAAAATACCAGATCATAAGTGCCGCAAGCCAGTATGACGGCATGGACGTCAGGAAAAATGAAATGCCCCTGACCGATTTATCCATCATTTTGCCTTCCTTCAATGCGCAGATTACACCTAGTAAAATGGACAGCGCAATAATGAAAATAACTGAAACTAACGTCAACTTTAACGTATTTAGAAAAGCTGGACCTAGCAATGACCACACAGGTTCTCCTGTAACGTATGACTTCCCGAAATCCAGCTGCAAGCATGCCATGAACCAATTTATATAACGGATAAGAAATGGTCGATCCATCCCTAACTCTGCTTTTGTCTGTGCGATCAATTCGTCTGTTATTTTGGGTACACCTTGCGCATGTAATACTACTTCGGCTGGATCTAAAGGAGATAAATTGATTAAGACAAACGTTAAAAACGAAATGATCAACAGTAATGGAATCGATACCAATACCCTTTTGATGATAAAACTGCCCATAGAATTCCCCTTTTTATTTAAAGTGCATTTGCTCAAATGGCAGTTCATATTGTGTTTGCTTAAATGAGACACCTTGTAAATTTTTCGGAGCAATTACAGTGACATTGCCGTTTGTAATTGGAATAAAGACGGCTTCCTCATGAACAATTGTTAAAATATCCGCATATAACGATTTTCGTGTATCCTCATCCGTAGACACCATAACTTGATCAATTTTCTTGTAGAGTTCATCTGCTTTCGTAATGCCACTTGTGGTATGGTAATAAGAAGATTCGGAAGCAAAAGCAGAGACTGTACTTTGCGGATCATACGCGAGTCCCCATGTTTGATTGAATAATAAATCATAATCACCCGTTGATCTTCTTTTAGCGATTGAAGTCGACTCCTCGCCAACAAGCTGAAGTTGAATCCCTATCTTTTTCAGTGAATTTTGTATAAATTCAGCTTGTGTTTTTTGGGAAGAAGAATTCGCATCATAATAAAGCTTCATATCCAATTTGTTTCCGCTTTTCGTTCTGACCGTTTGGCCATCTTTTAAGATCCAGCCTGCTTCGTCCAGGATTTTTTTTGCTTTTTCCAAATCATAGCCACGTTTCTTCAATTCGACATTTGCGTAATTGACGTTAGGCGAGAATAGTGTATAGGCTGCTGGTTCGGTTTCATGGAAAATTTGCTTGCTGATTGTTTCTCGATCAATCGCATGCCAAATCGCTAAACGAACAGCTGTCTCATGTATCGGATTATCCAATTTACTGCTATTGGCTGCGATCATATTCGTATTCATGGCTTTACTTCTGACAATTTGATAATCGCCTGACTCAGCTAATTTATTCATCGCTTCCACATCAAGGCTGTCTGTGCCTCGATCATCTGTAAATACAAAATTAACCTCTCCTTTTTTCAATGCTAAAAATGTTGTTTCCCCTGCCGGAAGAACTTTAGCGGTAATTTTCTTCACTTTAGGCGCACCGCCCCAGTAGTTTTCATTTGCTTCAAAAATGGCATACTGATCGACTTTATGTTCAGCGAGTCTATAGGGTCCTGTTCCGTTGTAACCATTTACACCATCCTTTGTTTCCCCGTTAATAAAATTTTTGGGTGAGATAAATACATACGGTCTGGTCATTGACAATTCAACCAACGTTGGATAATAGGTTTCTGACAGAACCAATTGAACTGTATATGGGTCTATTACATTACAACTCACGATTTTGGTTGACAGCTTAATCCAGGAATGCTTTTTCGCATTCTTTTGCACAGCCTCAATATTCTTCTTCACTGCTTCTGCGTCAAATGGCTCCCCATCATGGAACTTCACGCCTTGTCTTAGATGAAAGGTATATACTTTTCCATCGTTAGAAATTTCCCACGATTCGGCAAGCAATGGCTTGATTCCATCTTCCGTATTTTCAACCAACGATTCATATACCATCCCTTGAGCCGACATTGAACCTGGGTACAAATGGGGATTCATATCATTAATGTCTTTCGCTGTTGCATACACCAACTCTTTGCCTTGAGCTATTGACCCCGTTTTAGCATCATTACCGTCACTGCAGCCTGACAGCAGTACCATTAAAGCCATCAAAGCAGCTAAAAAAGCAACCATTCTTCTTGTCATGTTATACCCTCCGATAGTACCTACTTGTTCAGTGTCTTTGATCCAATACGTTTTCCGATTTCACTGCATATCATCTTCAAATCTTCTTCAAAGTTTTGCACGACAAATGCATCCGACAACAATTCGCCTTGAAGCGCTTGCGCAGCGTCCTCGATTTTACGCTCGTAGGCTGCAATGAATTTATCAATGGTTGGGCAACTCGAATCTACATATCTTGCAATGCCTTGTATGATTTTTATGCGATAATAATCTTCCTTGGGCATTCGCGGGATATCCCAATACCCTTCCCTGTTGACAAACATTTGCCGAATAGGGACGGCAGAAAAATCGAAATATTTCCCACCCTGATCCGGCTCCGAGAAAGGATCGATTAACAGGGAGGTATACCGGATGTACAATAAATACTCTTGATGAATCGTCTCTAAATGAATGAAGTTATCAATATCATGACGAGACAAGCTTTCCAATCGCACTGGATAATTGTCATCTACCATGAACTGAAGCAAATTAACGCCTGTCATATTCAGCTTTTCAATAATATTCGTAATCTCTTTCCACTCAGCTAGCATATCGCGAATTAAATATTGCGTGATGGGGCCCTCGGGAAACATTTTATATACGTATTTCCTGACAGCTGACTCTCCGAATATGACGCTGAGCGAAAAATCATTCATAAACAACGGCGGATGGACATATAGAGATATATTTCTCGTCTCTGCCTCGATCGGACAACTCATGGTCTCCAGCGTGATACCCAATCGTTCATATAACGCACAGAGCTTTTCAATATTTTGAGACTCGTCGTTCGACGAGCCAATGAAAACTTTTTTCTTCACCCCTGTCGTGATAACATGATTTGACGGCTCACCGCTCATCCAGCGTGTATCGCCAAGGTATGTAGAAAAGCTGATGATCTCCGCGCTTGACTGAATAGAGTTCATATAGTGGAGTATTAAGCTATTTGAACCAAAGGTTGGAGATATTAATACCATGCACCTTACTTGCTTTAAGAGCTGATCATTGATTTGTTTTAAGACCTCGATGTAGGCATCCGTTGTAACAGACAAAATAACGGTATCCCATTCCCCCGTAATGGTCCCATATCCATGATAAACATGATCGATAAAACACTCTCCTTCCATTTGTCGATGTTTTTCATTTTGGATGTCTACACGAATTCTCTGGTTGCTTTGTTTCAGTGCTACAAAGAATGGCTCGGAACGAACAGATTCTCGCCCAACGATTCCTATGCAGCAATTCAAATGGTTTTTTAGCATTACAGCAAGTTGAATGGAAGTAGGACCCGTTCCCAATATTAAGACTCGTTTAAAATCACTCATATAAATCTCCTTTTCGATCCCCATGTAAACCTATGCTTTTTCATACAAAGCGATATCAAACACATGACCGGGACGCAAAATCATGTCAATCAGCCTCCATTTTCGCTCAGCCGTCTCTTTCATGGGGTAATTGAATAAAGACTTCAACCGATCACCATATCTCATCGCCACGACCACTTGTTCATTTGTTAAGGGATGCAATTGGTCCAACAGGTCATATTTATTGGCAACTGTTGAGCTGAATATGATATGGGTTACATCCTTTGTGACATCAAGATGCTCTACGAACACGTTCTCTAATCGAATGTTCAATCCGCTTCCTAATCGAGCTATCACCCTTCTTCCAAGTTCTATCGCCTCCTCATCAACATCGATGCCAACCACTTGTGCACCTGTTCGTTTCGCAATAAATAATGGTGTCATTGGGAACGACCCCGAGCCAATCAACAATACTGTGGAATCAGAAGTGACTTGAAAGCTTCCAAATTCTTTTTCAATACAGGATTCTACATTTTTGAAGTAATCGGTCCTGGCAACCTCTCCATTTAGCAGCTTTAATGCACGGTATTTCTCCATAATCGCAACACATTGTGCAGACGTCTTCCTTAAATCAGCCACAAGTCGGGAAAACTCACTGGATGCTTGTTGTTCCAGTTGTTCCCACGCTTTTTTGTTACTCTCGTCTGTTATGAAAGCTGAGTAGTCATCTATTATGGTCTCTAACTCCGAGCTATGGTGAATTGTACTGTCATATCGGTTTGCTAAATACATAAACCTATCCTGGAACTCGATCAAATGTCGTTGAAATTGTTCTGACGTATTCATTCACTTCGCCCCAATACTATTGTAATTAGCTAAACATCAATAAAAGCTTTGCCTTGTGCTACAATTCCAACAGATCCCTCAATTTTCAGACTTGTTATCTCATCTTTATAACAATCAACAGTTACATGAATCGTGCCACCAGGTTGCTTGATTGGAGCGGAAATAGAGCCCTTGATTTTCCATGAAAGGTACGCTCCAAGCGAAGCCGTACCTGATCCGCAGCCTCTTTCCCAGATCATGCTGTCTATTAGGGGAACATAAACGAGCGGAGCCAATTCATTAGAATCAGACTTAAACAATAAGATGCCAATCAAGTTCGCGCCTAATGTTACTCCAAGCAGCTTTGCTAATCCTTGGGCCTTTTTTCTCATGGTCTTGTTGAATTGGTCCACTTCAATCACAATATGAAAAAAATCATGGTATCTCACGATGATAAGCTTCAACTCATCACCTTCATACTTTACTGTCTTCTGCTCTATTTTTTTAGGAACAGGCATTGCAACTTGACAGAAATACTCTTCTTTGATTTTTTTCACTTGACATACGATTAATTGATCTGTCCCCGAGGCTTCTAATACAATTTCCATCAAACCGTTAGGAGCGAGCCCTTTTTCAGATGCAATAAACGTTGCCAATGCCATACAAGCATTACCGCAAAACTCACCTCCAGCCATTTGTAGATATGCGGCAGCTTCATTTTTTATTGATTCTTCTATAAATCCTACTTGTTCAGCATACACACTGTCATATGACATAATTTTTGAAGCAATGTGTTTATACTCTTCGATTGGATGATTAGCTTTAATAAGAACGGTCATATTTTGTGTCGGATTAAATTTTATAAAATCTATTTCCTTTTTCATAACAAATACCCTCTACAACTATATTTGAGTTTGTTTTGTCTACAGAGTATTTTCAAACAAATAGTAATGATTACGATTATCGAGTATAAAACAGATTATAGCATAACGTTGTTCAGTGTCAATATCTGGTTTGTTTTCATGATGTTATTATATAAAAGTGTCATCACTCTTAGATTGGTTCTGTTGCAAGGTTTTAAAAGTACGCTAAACTTTTTCAAAACAGAGCTAGGAGAATCACAAATGGGATATTTTAAAGGAAAACAATTTAAAAAGGATATTATTTTAGTAGCCGTCGGCTACTATTGTCGTTTTTCTTTAAGCTATCGTGAAGTATCTGAAATCTTAAAAGAGCGTGGTGTTTCGGTTCATCCAACAACCATCATGCGCTGGGTTCATGAATATGGAAATCTTATCTATCAAATTTGGAAGAAGAAAAATAAAAACGTTCAATTATCTTGGAGACTAGATGAAACCTATATAAAAGTCAGAGGGAAATGGTGTTATTTATATCGTGCAATCGATAAAGACGGGCACACATTGGATATTCAACTTCGTAAAAAACGGGATCATCAGGCTGCCTATACCTTTATGAAAAGATTGGTCAAAACGTTTGGAGAACCTACGGTTCTCACTACAGACAAAGCACCAGCATTACTTTGTGCATTTAACAAATTAAGAGAACAAGGCTTTTATCTAAAACCAACTCATTGTACAATCAAGTATTTGAACAACCCCATTGAACAGGACCATAGGCATGTGAAGCGATGTTTTTCTAAATCTGCAGGATTTCAAAATCTTCGCCACGATTCCCGTACCTTAAAAGGAATCGAAACCATTCATGCTATATATAAACAAAACCGCAGTTTACGACCAAACTGCGGTTTTTCAACGTATAATGAATTGCAAAAGTTACTTACAATTGCATGAGATTTAATCGCACCCAACCCACATTTTTATCTGTTAAGAAACTTTGCAACAGAACCCATTTTTCACAGTCATACATAACTAAGCTACCTCTCAACTTCCTATTTTTCTTCCGGATTCCCCTCCCCCTTATTGATACGTATTATTATACGTGTTATAATAGAATCAAGGAGGGAGGGAACATGAAGTCATACTCATCGCGGGACTTAATCAAAATGGTTCAACAAGATGGATGGGAATTAATACGGGTGGCCGGGAGCCATCACCAGTATAGGCATCCATCAAAAAAAGGCATACTAACAATTCCTCATCCTAAAAAGGACATGCCTTTAAAAACAATAAAAAGCATACTCAAGCAAGCAGGGATTGAGGGATAACCCCCTCCCCCTGCCAAGGAGGTTTATATATGAATAAAAAAGATTGGTATAGGTATCCGGCAATTTTTGAATACGATGATGACGGTATTTCTATCTCATTCCCAGACTTACCTGGTTGCTTGTCTTGCGGTGATACAGAAGAAGAAGCCGTAAAGATGGCAAAAGAAGCACTGGCGCTTCATCTGTATGGTTTAGAGCAAGATAAAGAGGACATTCCCTCTCCTTCCCATTTCCAAGACATTAAACCGGCTCCTAAACAGGCAATCATTCTTGTTGAAGTCTTTATGCCACCTTTCCGTAGTAATATCGAAAATAAGGCTGTAAAAAAGACACTTACGATTCCAAAATGGTTGGATGATTTAGCCCAGGAACATAAGGTGAACTACTCACACATCCTTCAAGATGCATTAAAAGAACATCTTGGAGTTAATGACAAGCGCCCTGAATAAGGGCGTTCAGGCTGTCGAGAAAGTGGTTTTTCAAAAATCTTGACCTAATTTTGATGATTTTAGGGGGGACAAAAATGTCTCCCTATGCCTCTACAAGCCCGTACAGGCGAATCTGAGGCGTCAAATTTTTAAGTGAAAAATCTCTATTTTCATAAATAGGGTTTCTCCACATTCTGAACAACGCCCTGAATAAGGGCGTTTTTTCTATCGTTCATACCCTGAACCGTTTCTCAACCGGTGTATTGTCTCCTATAAGCTGGTACTGCAATCAGTTCCCTCCCAAAAGAAAAAGCACCCTTATCTAAGAGTGCTTAAATATAATATACTTTTTGCAACTTAGTACCCAACTTAAACAGGGACACGATTTAATTTGTAGTCACCATCTGAAAGAATATGAACCTGGAGCTTATCTACTCCATCATACTCATAGTTGTAATCCGTTCCATGGATGGCCTTTACCCATTTCCCCTGCATATTGACTTGCATTACAAGCTCATCATTTTCGCAAATATCAGTAGAAGATTTTTGAGATTGTAAATAACCAAATGCAATCCATTCATACTTCGGAATCCCGTTACCATCATCAAACAACTGTGCCCATTCGGCGGACGTAATAGCATTTAGTTCCTCTAATGTCATTCCTTGTTGAGCAACTTTGTTAACTTCAGAAGAAATCGTATGGTCTATCTTACCGATATTCGCCCATCCTGTTGCAGTTTTTACATACCAATCTGGAGCCCCGGTTTCAATATTTGTTTTTGCGACCACATAGCGTTCGTCTGCTTCTCCTGTCTTGTTACCTGTTACCTTTACAGAACTGATTCCAGAAATAGATTTAATGTTAATGCTTGCTTTTGGTGTAATAAACTGAGCGTAAGGGGCTTGAATAGCACGGAGTGTAGGTGCTGTATTTGTAGTACCATTAGTTAAACACAATACTTTTAATGGCCTTCCAACTGTCTTTGCAACTTCATGCAATATATCCCAAGAAATTACAGGGAGGTCTGCACCATTCGCCTCCATTAGCTCTTTTAATTCTCCATCCGTTCCACGAGCCCCCTGTAGAGTCCCATCTGGTAAATAAATATCTGTACCAATTTGGACTATATATTTTGGAGTGCTTGGTTTTTCTTCTTCCCCTGATACGCTTATCATCATTACAGGACGGAATCATTTGGACGTATTTATTGTAGAAGATGGGGCAAGGGAAAACCGACTAACACCATTAGTTGAACCACCGCGTGCTACCCTATCTACACTGTTATTTGATGGTATTGTACTTGTCCACGAGTTAATATCACTCTAATTCCATACTGCATTATCTCCTGGTATAATTGTTCCGTTTAAAGAAGAGTTAACAATATACTGATCCCACTCGTTTTCTTTGTCCGTTGATGATACTCCACCTGTGAGAAGCCGGATTGTTGTTGCGAAGGTCTCAGGTGCATTATTAATTTTTATAGGTAATCCACTATCATGTACTATCCCTGCGGAATTAAGCGTGTGTAACAACGTAATTTTACGTTAACGAGAGAATAAGAGTATATGTGTCCAAAGTTCGGGGGTTAATCCGGTATTATCCCCACCCGTTAGATGGTTCAAATATAGCACCTACTCATTCACACTGCTTTAAATGTCAAGAATGTAAAACAACGTCTACTTTGTAAGCTAACTTCTAAAGTGTAAAGGAAACTCCATCCTTACACCATGTATGTATTATTAAGGGAGCCGCTACCTTTCAGCTGCCGCTTTACCCTGCTTCTTCCTTAACGTATTCAGGTTAGCCAGTGAAAGGATTGCTATAACTACATCTTTAAATCCCAAACATATCCGCCTCCCTTGTTTTCTACCAACGAAAAAAGCACAGCTATACGGCTCCGCTCCTTTAATTGATATACTGGTTTACTCCGGCACCAGGAGGGCCGCCGCGATTCACTCCTTACTCGTATGCGGTCAACGGGTTTCTTATCGGTAATCAGCCGATAGGAGGTGGTTTGTTCGACTTCATTGCATTTACCCCTGCAATAAGCGTATGTCACGAACGATAAGGGAGGAGTGACGTATAAAGGCATAAGAAAAGTCGCCTCCAAAGAGAAGCGGCTATCTGATTTATTCGGTTGCCCCCAGTTTATCATGCCGGAATCTAGACAAGCAAAAAGTGTCGGAGGTGTCGGTTTTTCTTGTCCTAGTCCATTAAATAAAAGAATCTTTACAACCTACCGAAAGTTGTACATTAAATTGGACGTGCCCCAGGGGCATGTACCGTTTCTGATATTGAGAATCGGAATAATATATAGTACACATCAAGGTTTCTTATCCCTCCCCTGTAGTATAAGTAGGGATAGACTCCTCAGGGCTTCTTCCTTCCTTGAGCTGAGGAGTCACCTTGTACATAGTTATCTTAACTAGTCATTTACTGTGTCTTATTTAAATAGCCAAACATAAAGTAATAAGGTAAACACATCGTTTGCCTCCAGTTTACCTCCAAAGAAAGAAGGCGTTCTCACTAGGCCTAAGAGAGCGCCTTTTCTTTTTTCTTTTCTTCATCATATATAGCCTGAGCTAAATTATTTACAACCTTATTCTTTAATTCTTGTGCTCTTGTACGGGATACCCCGATTTCTTTTGCAATATCCTTCATCTTCTGGCCATCCATGATGCCCTCAAGTACAATCTGTTCTTTTTCGGATAGGTTGTTCTTTTCCGCAAACGCATCAACCCGCTTCACCTTGTTTTCAAAACGTTTTAATCGTCCATTTAGCCTCTCCCATGCTCACAGGTTATTACACGCCTCTCTAAATACCGGATCGCTATTCCCGCCCTTTGCTTTGGGTAATGTTGCTTCAATACCCTATTGAGCTGTACCCGCCGCCACATCGTCATTGCTGCCTAATCCAGATTGAATTTCACTTCGTAATTTTTCAATTTGCTGTGTCATCCAGTAGTACCCGTCTAACTGGTCTTAAGCAACATGGAGCAATTCGAGTACTGGTTCAAAGTTGGTAAGGGCAAGTTGCCCATCATTGTCTATCCACTGTTCTGCTTCTTTATCATCCCATTGCTGGCATGAAGAGATTTTTCCGATGTGCATATCATGGATCCGGCACTTTGCACTTTTCCCCCAGTAGATTCCTGGGCACTTACTGCATACAGATTCAATATATTTGTGATTTGGGTTGATTGTGGTTTGCATGAAACCGCCTCCTTAGTATTTTTTGTTATACTAGTGGTTATCTATTTCCGTTACCGCCTCGTTTGCTTCATTGCTCCGCCTACACGCTTCCAAGTTGGATGATGCATCATCTGCCCTGTCTTTCTGAATTCCCTTTCGTCCCTTTCATCTTTCCGTGGGTATACCATCTTGCCATCCAATATGTGTACACGCCGATTCATCCGCCTTCCTAATGTGATGGTATATACCCCATCCTTTAACTTATGATCAACGTCCTTTATAAGCTGCTCATTTATCTTTACTGCGCCTTGATGTACCATTCGTCGCGCTTCTCCATTAGCCGCACATATCCCTGAATGAGTTAAAACGGCAAGTATATTCACCCTTATATTCCCTTTCAAAAAACAATCTGTTTAAGCAGTTTCTAAAACTATTTACTGAGCCTTACTCGTTCTATAAAATCAAAGCCGTGTCCTAAAAGGAGGCTTGTTACCATGTACCAACCGATGAAAATGAATGAATTCCTTGCTTATACCGAAAACATGGAGTATGCCATAACAGTTGTAGATGGACAGGATGTTTATCTACATAACCTCATCATGAAACCGCCAGCTGGACATGCTGTTATTCATCTAAATAAAAATGGTCTAGACTGCAGGCGAGAAAACATGAAGATTGTAAAAATCGTGTAATGGTAAATAAAAAGAGGACGCACGGCTCCCAGTAGCTCCATACAGACACGTTGCCCGTATTGCTTACTGAATGTGCGTCCTCCCGTTTCTCGGTATCAGACGATTCTCTTTCTTCTATGCTAATGTTGAAATTCGGTGATCGAATTTAGAAATTTTCTTGTCCACTATTTTTACAACTACATCGCCGCGGTCTGGAAGCTGAAGCTCAAACACTCGCCCATTCTTTACATAAAAAAGCTTATCCTCTCCTACAGTGCTGATTACTGCTGTCTTATTCTCCATATCTATATCGATTTCTCGCTTATCTACCGTTACAAACATTCTGCATTCCCCCGCTCTGTGATATAATTTAAGTAATAGTATGAGCAGGTGTTTTCCCCTCTTTGGCGACCTCCATTGAGGGGAATTTTTTTATTTGAAACTTTTTCTATTTATGTCTCGTACTGTATATTGCGCAGTACATTTCTTTGTCTTGCTTCTGTAGCTGACGGGCTACAGGAGTTAACTCACGTTTAATTTCTCTCGTGCAGGGGAATATATTGTGTAGGTCATAGCATTATGATTTACTCCCCTAACTCTTGCCCCTTCAAATGAAGGGGCCTCTTTTTTACGCATTCAATGCCTTCCTTGCAATTTCAAGTATCTTGCTCTCTACAATGGTCAAATCTTCATTTGCCAAAGTACCGGCCAACCATTTTTCGATTTGCTGTAACGCTTCCTTTTGCTTCTCATTGTCCTCTAACAGCCGGCGTGCGTCTGTCGGAGAACACATAATAAACGTTGTATCTGCTAGATTACCGGATGTCACTTTACAAATCTCTCTTTCTCCGAATGGTGCGTACAAATCTCCGATTGTATATTCATTATCATCATTGTGTCCCCAAGGGCCCGGCGTAGCAGCTTCTAAACGTTCTCGTATCCCTTTCGGCTCCTGTTCAGTTAGTTAAACAAAAAGTATGGGGGTAAGATTTGCATTTTTGGGTGAGGATGCTTGGTTTTGATACCTTCCCATTCTGGAGATTCGGGAGAACGGCACCAATTTCAAGTGCGGTGAATGATTTAGGTCAATACAAAGAGCGACTAGCAGCAGGCAACCCAGATCAACAACCTATGTTCACTTCCTTTTATACGGATGGCGTAATTTGGCCGAACGGGACAAAAGAGCCTGTAGATATTGTCATCTTTGCGACAGGGTACAGGCCCCAGCTCCCCTATCTTCAGCTCCATGTGTAGTCATTGAACTCTTCCCGGATAGAGTAATAGCAAGTTCAGGGTTTTTAGAAAAATATAAGGGTACTAGAGCAAGCCTCATAAGCGATCCGTTACCTGCAGACCAAGGATCGGTTGATCCGCTAAATGGTTCTCCTGTTATTTCAAAGGATTCAAGTGATTCTCTCGTAGTCATGCCAATATCAAAACATTTACCTTTACTACTCATATAACCATCACGATACCATCTCACGTATCGCTCCATTTGGTCCGCAGCACTGAATCCATTACACTTTATTAAGCTTTCAGCTAAGCATAGTGCCATTGAGGTATCATCTGTCCACTCTCCAGGCTTCAAATTAAATGGTCCGCCACCAACTATATTGGTAATAGGTTCAAAGGTACCGGGAGCTTTAAATTCAAGTGTGGCACCTAATGCATCACCAATAGCTAAACCGATTAAACTTCCGCGGAAACGGTCTAGAATATTCATAGAAATTTGCATCCTTTCTCTGTTTTGGACAACCCTAGCGAAGTTGCCATGAGCCGCAAAGTAAGTACCACTTGCTAGGTGTATTTTATAACAAAAAGGAGCATTTTTGTTACAATCATGATTGGCAAAAAGGAAAATGTTGGATTTAACATATTAAACTATTCATTTATGCTATCTATTAACTTGTAAAAGTTAGTTTAGCTGTTGTACCTTTACCTAGCTCAGATGAAAAGCTCAGCTCTGCCCCATGATTAACCGCAATCTGCTGGCAAAGCGTTAAGCCTAATCCCGCTCCGCCACCAGAACGGCTACGGGAAGAATCTACTCGATAGAATGCCTCTGTAATATGAACGAGATGATCCTCTGCCATTCCCTTACCGTTATCCTGGACAGAGATCACCTTGTGTTCCCCCTCCAGATCAGCGTTCAGCTTGATAACTCCACCTGGATCACATGCTTTCATCGCGTTATCGATCAAATTAACGAGCAGTATATGCATTAAGTCAGCATTGCAAAACAACGTCTCAAAGCGATACTCATAGGTAATCCGGATTTTTTGTTCGGCTGCCTTCATGGACAGAACTTGCTCGACCCCGCGAATCAACTGTTCCATACGAACGTTGCTCCGCTCAATCTTATTTTCACGAAGGGTTGCCAGATCCAGCAAATGATAGGCGATGTTTTGAAGCCTGCGGCTCTCAGACATAATGTAATTGGTCGCAAACAGCTTATCCTCTTCGGTACGAGCGATCTTCTGGATGTATTCCGCATATCCGTAAATAGCGGTTAGGGGAGTTCTGAGTTCATGAGCCAAATTATCTACAAATTGCTGCTTCTGTTCCGCAGCTGTAGCCAGCTGCTGCATCTGACACTGAATTTCCTCCGCCATATGATTGAAGCTTTGTGCCATTTCGGAAAGCTCATCATGTCCAGATATCGGAAGCCTGGTTTCATATGCGCCAGCTGCGATATTACGGGAGATTTGAGAAATCTGCGAGAGAGGCTTGAATATTCGGTTAAGCAATAAAAGAAGACCGAGAGCAAGCAAACTGGAAAGAATCAGTCCCGCGAAAAACAGCATGTTTTTCGTTTGTTTCCATGCAGTGATAGCATCTGTCGTATCATAAAGATAGATCATTGTATAAAAATCATAGGGCACGGGAAGCTTTCCCGAAACCATTACATAGGTACAGCCATCTGATTCTTGCATCGAAACCAGACGATTTCCGTCTGCTGGCGGTTCCGAAAAACTGCTCGGCAATACGATTTCCTGCCGATTAGAATAAACAAGCTGATTGCCCTTGTAGAGCGCCAGTTTAACCTTTTTATCCCCGAACAGATAACTGTATGACTGGAGCAGAGAGCCTAAAGAACCCTCAATATCAATTCCGCGGCTTTCCACGGCATAAAAATCCTTTAGAAGCGCAGATGTTATGAAATAATGTTCGCCCAAACTTTTTTCTTCCGCACGGTTAACGGTATCCTTGAATGTCGTGACAGAAATGATCAATATCCCAAGATTGAAGGAGAACAGAAAAAGCACAAGGGTTGTTAAAAAGGTGCGGTATTTCATAAGTTTACCCTCAAACGATGACCCAACTTGCAGGAAGTTTTTATCCAATGCTTCCCGCAAAATTTTTTCTGTAGCTTTTGCAAGTGTATGGCTACCAAAATGATTCACCTCTTTTTTTATAACCATATTACTATTGTTTTGTTATAGAGTTGTAAAATGGGGGTTATCGCAAATAAAGCGATTCACCGTTTATTTGATCACATAGACCATAATCAATCGTGGAAAGCCGCCAAAATTGTGGCGGCTTAAGGGCTCTTTTAGATCCTTTATTTTTGGTTCGTTTTAAGGGCTGGATGCTCCTGCATAAGCTTTGTACCGTGTTCTTGGGTGTACTTCATTTCCGAATTATATGTTATTTCGATCAGCGCCTTATCCTTTCGGGAAAGATACATATTAGCGATCTCCCCATTTTCGCCCATGATCTGAATGCCCATAACGGGATCATTATTGGGGCCATTACTCTGGGCTTGGTATTCAACCGACTTGACTGGGCTGTGAACAACATTATATTTCTCTGCCAGTTTTTTTGCTTCCGCAACATATTCTTGCGGGCTATTATTAAGCTCCTCATCAAAGTCTGGAACTTTTTCATCAAACCATCTTTTACTGCTTATGCAAAATATTTCTCCTGTTACAGAGTCCACTGCGAAGTAATAACTAAGCTTGTCGTTGATGTGAACATCAGCATACCATTTCGATCGGGGAAGGGAGTCGATTGGCTTTTGGTAGCCCATTTCTATCACTTGACCCTCCAAGCTCTGACCAAATATTTCCCAAAGAGCCTGCGCGCCGATTTCCGCCGCCGCTTCTTTTGTCATGTCCTTGCTAGTTGGCTTTTGTGAGTCAATTGCTTTCACCGTATAATTTGCTTTTTTGTAGCCTGCCGACAAACTTTTTTGTGCCGCTTTAGATGAACTAGCTGTATAATTCGCATAGCTTGTAGGGATCATATCCGTTTTTTTGAATTCTGCCGCCGTCACTGCCTGTATAAGCCCCTGGAACAACAATGTACTACTCCCAATGACTACTGTGGCCGCTAATATGGTTTTTTTAAAGCTTTTTCTTTTTAATCTGTTTGCTTTCATCTGAATTTCTCCTTCCTAGTTTTGTTTGTAATCACAATAAGGAGTATAAAATGGCCAGATTATAGAATCATCATCAAGTGATTATGAAGTTGTAAAAGTTATTCTTGCTGTCATTCCTTCACCGGGATTTCATCTCTACACCTCCAGACGATACCCTAGTTTATAGACCGTTTTAATTCTAGATTCCATATCTAGCTTCTTTCTTAGCTTTTGAATATGAACATCCACTGTCCTAGTATCCCCTACATAGTCATAGCCCCAAGCAAGCTCTAGCAACCTGTCCCGAGATAGAGCAATATTGCGATTGTTCACCAATACCTCTAACAAATCGAATTCTTTGGGCGTGCATTCAACCGGATATTCATTCAGAAATACTTGTCTGCTCTCAAAATCAATTTTTACCCCATCTAGCTCAAAACTCTTGCTTTCCTTCTTGGTACGTCTTAACACTGCATCCACTCGTGCCAACAACTCCAGCATCTCAAATGGTTTGACCAGATAATCATCAGCGCCGAGGGTCAAGCCCCTCACCTTATCCGATAAATTGCTTCGCGCCGTTAGGAAAATAGTAGGTATTCCCCGAATCTGCTGAAAAACCTCATACCCATCAATCTCTGGAAGCATAATGTCCAGCAATACGAGATCGACTTCATGCTGTGCCAACTCATGAATTGCTACTCTTCCATCAAAAACAGAAATACATGTATGTCCCACCGATTGTAGGTTTCTTTTAATTAACTCATTAATTGGAATTTCATCCTCGACAATTAGGATTGTTGCCACCAGAATCACCTCTTCATTAGCATAGCATGGTGATGTAATAAAGTTGTAAAAGCTGTGCTAGCATAAACAGTGTGGTAGTTAATTGTTCGTCAACCCCACCCAAAACTTTAATAAAATAAAAATAAAATTTAATTTTATTAAATATTATGTTAAACTTTTAATAAAGGAGGTGAAAGTCATGGATTTTAAAGAGGTTCCAAATTGGATTTTGTCTTTGGATGGTGAAGATGTTGAATTCATTAAAAATTTTATTTTGAATTCAGGTTCTTTGAAAGAAATAGCAAAAATTTATGATGTTTCTTACCCTACGGTAAGAATTAGGTTAGATCGGTTAATTCAAAAAGTAAAACTAAACGATAATCTAGAGAACGAAGAATTCATTAGTTTTATTAAGAAACTGTCTATAGATGACCATATTAGTTTAGAAGCTGCAAAATTGATTATTGACAAATATAAAAGTGAAAGAGGCGATACTTAATGTTACGTATCTATGGCTTTTTGATTGCTATTGTCATACTAGGAATTCAATCTTTTTTATCGCGAAGAAATAATGTTTATTGGGGCGCTATCTTGCCGGTTATGTATTTGATTACTTTTACATATCTATGGTTTTCTGAGACGTTTTTTGTAAAAAATACATCTTCTTTTCTATTTGGTGTTTTTGGAGGATTGGTTGTTTTATTAGGGGCCTGGGCTAACGGAAGAGAATCTTTGAAGAAGAAAAGAAAAAAAGAATTAGAAAAAATGAAGTTACATGACTTCAAATAAAGATTCTGATTCTAGCGCTTTCAAAGTATTTTTTTAACTTTATTACCATTTGTTAGATAGTCTCTGAGGACTTGGTGGCAGGGTAGTTGTATCACGTAGGATTCATAAAAATGGTATTTTTTCGTTTTGGAGGTACCGGCAAACTTTAGCTTAATAGGTATATGACGCTACCTCCATCTCCAATTAATCTCGCCATCATGATAAATGGCAGGCAAACATATTCCCCTCCTTCCATTTTCTTTATCAACTACAAACCAGTTATCTTCCTCCAACCATCCTTCTTTATCATCAATTTCTGCAAACCCACTTTCCTCATTAACAATTTCCGCAAAAAAATCTTTAAATCTGTTCATATTTTTGCTGGGGATAATTCTCCCATTCATCCACATTCCTTCTACGCTTGCCCCTTGTATTTCTCCTAGATATTCATTTTGAAAATAGAGCTTCAAAATCCTCACTCCTTCAAAGAAATTATAATAGATTTGTCAAAAGCCTGGATAAAGCAGGAAATAATCTATCGTAGCACCCAAAAACCGACCCATATGGTCTATACTTATATGATACAACCTTTTGAGAGGAGCGAAGAAAGAAATGAGAAAAACTGTAATCTGCTTGATGCTATTGTTTGTGTTGGTCGGATGTACAGAAGGACCACTTGCTTCGCCCAGGCCTCCGTTGCCCGGTCTTACCGTCGGACAGCAGGATGTTCCCGTATATCAAAGCAACTATTGCTGGAAAAGCGGCAAAAAGGATTCATGTGTAGACTTTATCTCTCCCCCATCTCAAGTACGAACGGAAAATCCAGGTATTGTCCCCGCACAGGCTACGATGACAATCCATTTCCGTAAAGAGCCTAAATCCGGTACCCTACAGGTAAATGAATGGATAAGCACAAACAAAGCCAAACCTGTCACAGTACAGGACTCTTCCTTCGTTCTGCCTAAAAGCAAAGGGCTCCATATCTACTCATTTTCTGCCGAATGGGAAGAAGGCACAGCAAATTATGTATGTAAAGTATATATAGAATGACACACCTGTTGATTATCTATAAGGCGGAAGAAAGGAGGGGCATACGTAGATGTGTTCCTTCTTCTTCCAACGACGAGGTGATTCGGCCGCTCTGTGTACAAAGGTCGGACCGACGCCCGTTTGGGGCACGTTGTGGCGACTCTAACACTCTAGGTACTATTATATAAGTTACACTTAATATTTTGACAGGGTAGCGTGGTTGGAAGGAGGCGATTCAGAAAAAGAAGAGGGTGGATGCGCCCTGCGCTCCAGCAGATGCAAATGTGCCTTTTTCCGACCGCTCCCGCCCACCGCCCTTCCTTCTTTTCTTACCTCTCACCACAAGAATTTGTCGATGTATCAAATCAGATGTATATAGATAATCAACACCCTTGATAGAATAGCTGAAAAAGCGGTTTCGGCACAAAAAAATAAACTTTTTCCCCATGCGCCCACGCCGTTTTACTCCTCCGCGCATATACCAGTATATGGGTAGTTATCCCGATAAACAACGAAAAGGAGGGGTTCTTGTATGCAAGAGTCATCATTTGCAACAGAGCCGGTAGCTTACGCAGAGGAAGAGGAGCGTCAATATTATCCACGACCACGTCCGCGGCCACGTCCAAGACCGTATCCTCCCTATTATTTCTATCCCCCTTATTATCCACCATATCCTTATTATCCACCGTACCCTTACCATCCTTACTATCCATACGGATACGGTAGACCTCCTTATTGGTATCGAAACGAAGCGGAATCAGGACAATAGCGCAGAAAAAACCGGCCATTCTCCGAAGAGGATGGCCGGTTTTATGCATTCGACTCGCTCTTATCAAAGCGGTTCAACGACTTCTCCCGTAAATGCAGCGCGATAAATGGCAGCGATATCTTTTTTCTCAAGTGGCATTGGACTGCGTGCCAGCAAACGCTTTTGTTTAACTCCGTCTTCTACCAGCAAAGGAAGGGCTGATTCTGGGATCGAGAACTCCTGTAAAGTTGCAGGAATACCCACGTCCGCTACGATACGCTGTAGTTCTTCCACGCAGCGCAACGAGGCTTCCTCCTCAGACATATACGCTGTGCTTATACCGAGTGCTTCTAAAACATCAGCCATCCGTTTCCGACAACTGGTCCGTATATACCCCATCACATACGAAAGCAATACTGCATTCGATTCTCCGTGGGCAATATGGAACTGACCGCCTAATGGATAAGCTAACGCATGAACGCCTGCTACACCTGCATTAAAAAAGGCAAGTCCGGCCATATAGCTTGCATAACTCATCTGACTGCGTGCTTCCTTATCCCTTCCGTTTCTGTACGCACGACGCAAGGATCCGGAAATCAACCGGATTGCCTGCAAAGCCAGCGCATCGGTCGTCGGGTTTGCATGGATAGACACGTACGCTTCTACCGCGTGCGTAAGTGCATCGATCCCTGTAGCAGCCGTCACCCTTGGCGGCATAGATAAGGTCAGCTTTGATTCTACAATCGCTACATCCGCCAGAAGGTTGTCGTGTGTGACTACATCTTTTGTGCTTTCTAGTGATAGAACTGCTATGTTGGTAACTTCCGAACCTGTGCCGGATGTGGTCGGCAACAGAATTTTCGGGTAGCCTTTATGCTCTACCTGTCTCGTTGCTGTCAAATTCAAATAATCTTTAACCGGACCTTCATGCGCAGCCAGTACAGCGGTTAGCTTAGCCAAATCTAGCGCGCTCCCTCCACCGACACCAAGAATCAAATCAAATCCGCCGGCGCGGGTATAATCAATTAGCTTCTCCCCGCAAGCAAGCGGTGGTTCCGGCTCAATGTCAGTATATACATCCAGCTTGTAGCCTGCTGCTTTTAGCGGCCAAATTACCGTTTCTACCAATCCGATGTCAAGCAAAATCGGGTCTGTAATAACAAGAATGTTAGACGGTCCAAATTTCTTCACTTCAGGAAGAAGATTCTCCAGCGCGCCCTCTCCCGCATAGGTGAGAGGAGGCAGTGTAATTTTAGCTCCAGGCATACACACTCTCTCCCTTCTTTACTCGTAATACCCTTCCGTTGACTTACGAAACGCTTTGAACTGGTTGGCGTCATGGCCAAACCAGACTTGTGAATTCGTTTCCTTGGCAAGTCTGCGGATACGCTCTACCGCCTTTGTATATCCTAGTGAATCGTAGATGATGCCTGGTGGCTTAACTGGTGGGCCGAAGCTTTCTGCCGTATAGATGGCATCAGAAGCAAGAATAATTCCGCCTGTCTCAGGCAACGTTACATGCAGCCCGAGCATTCCCCAAGCATGTCCGCTTCCGAAATTCAGCACGCTTACCCCTTCCGCAAGTAATAAGTTATCTTCGTCCTGTTTCACGGTCTGCCACTGCAAGTTATTTTTAATCCAGGCATCAATATCTCCCCATACATATGCCCCTTCTTTTTGATTGCTAGCATACGTTTGCAGAGTTCCATTCAATTCATCTTCGTGTACAATGATAGTTGCATTTGTAAACATTTCTAAACAACCCGCATGATCGAGATGAAGATGAGACGCCACAACATACTTGATGTCTTTCGGGCCTACTCCGAGCTGTTCTAAGCGATTATGCAACCAACATGATTCATCCGCTACAATAGGAAACATTTTCTGCGTCTCCTTTCCCCATCGCCCATCTGAGCCCATCGCATTCGGATTGCACGCCGTATCGAAAAGAATTTTCCCTTCTGGGTGATCAATCAACACCGTATATACTGGAAATTCCACAAACTCAGCCGGAGCATTGGGATTGTCTACAGAAGCCGGATTGTGCATGGCGATCATCCAATTTTTATCCATACTCATACGACCGTTATCCATTACGTATACACGCGGATGTGGTTTAATAATGTTTGCCATTTTCATTTCCTCCTTTGATCCGTCTCGGTTCAACAGGGAATAAGGCCCTCGTTGATAGAAGTTTTACTTTATGTCCCTCTATCTCTCTACTATCAAGCAAAGATAATGCCAAATGAATAGATAGCGCTTTCAGCTACTTTTATGTCCCATTCGGTGAATATATTCACCATATCTATACGAATCATCAGAAAATTAGTAGAATAAAGGTGAAAAAATTCACCGACTTTATAAAAATTTCACCAGGGGGTTGTTATGCAAAACGATGGAGCCATCCCTATGCATACTGTGATTGAATTTTCTACAGACGGTATTTATGTGGTAGACGGCGCGGGAGTTACATTACTGGTTAACCAAGCGTATGAACAAATCGCAGGCTTTGACCGCCGAGAATTAATCGGAAAGCATATGAACGAATTGATGGAGGATGGATATCTGGACCAATCGGTTTCCCTTCTCGTACTAGAACAGAAGAGGCGCATCTCGCTTATGCAGACGCTCGGTGGAAAAAAAGAAGTTATCGTAACGGGGAATCCTGTCTTTGATGAAGAAGGAAACATTCAATTTGTAATAACGAGCGTATGTGACATCACAGCATTGAACGAAACGAAACGTCAACTGGAGAAAGCACGGAACTTTTCTGAGCTACAAAAAAACCGGTATGTTTATCAAGGGCATTCCGATAAAGAGAAATTCATTTTTCAAAGCGAGCAAATGCAACGGGTATATGAGCAAGTATGCCAGGTTGCCCCTTATCCCTCTACGGTACTGTTATCCGGTCCCTCCGGCGCAGGCAAAGAAGTCATCGCCACGCTCCTGCATAATAAGAGCGGCCGAAAGGACAAGCCTTACATAAAAATCAATTGCGGTGCAATCCCGGAACCTCTGCTGGAATCGGAATTGTTCGGTTATGAAGAAGGGGCATTTACCGGCGCCAGCCGCAAAGGAAAAATCGGGCTTCTGGAGCTGGCCGACGGCGGAACAGTCATGCTCGATGAAATCGGGGAGATGCCCCCACTGCTTCAAGTGAAACTGCTACGGATTCTACAGGAGAAGCAAGTAACACGAATCGGGGGAACCAAGTCGCGTCCACTCGATATCAGAATTATTTCTGCGACGAACCGGGATTTACGAGCGATGGTAAAAGAAGGGACATTCCGCGAGGATCTATACTATCGACTACAGGTCGTCGAGATTCAGCTACCTCCTCTGGCGGAACGCCCAGAAGATGTCCGCCTGCTTATCGACCATTATTTTTCATTCTATAAACACGAATACCGTGTTGATAAAACAATTTCTGCGGATACGATGGATATACTTATGACATATCATTGGCCTGGCAATGTACGCGAATTGAAAAATCTTGTAGAAAGCATGCTCGTATCGGTACCTGCTTCTGTCATCCAATCCGTTCACTTGCCGCGCCATCTGTCCGACACTCTACATGGTCTTGCTCCTGAGACAATCAAGTTAAAGCAAAAGGTACAACAATATGAAAAGAAGCTTATCCAGGAAGCGCTCACGAAACATCATTCGCTTCGTAAAACAGCGCTTCATCTGGGAATCGACCACTCTACACTTATAAAAAAATTGAAGCGATTGCAAATCGAGACCAAATAAACAGGCGACCTACGATACGTATTGAAATGTAGAGAAAGGAAGCGCCTTGCCTCTGCTCACCGAACAAATGGGGTCTTCTGTCTTGCCATAGCATCCTCTAGCCAACGCGGGTGCATGGATAGTAGATTGTCCGGCAATTCATATGGAGAGAAATAGCAAAGCTCCAGTGTTTCTGAACACTGCGGTTTTAATTCACCGCCTTTCACTTTAGCTTCGAAACATATCGTAACAAAATGAACGCAACGGCCATCCGGATAATCGAATACTTGAGAATCCGGTTCTGAATACACGCCAATGAGACGAGCAATCGATACGTCAAGACCCGTTTCTTCCCACACCTCGCGAATAGCAGCTTGCATCACTGTTTCACCTGGTTCCACATGCCCCGAGGGAATGCCCCATAATTTAACGTCTGCTCTTTTTTGCAGCAATACCCGATTGCGCTCATCAAAAATAATGACGGCCACGCCAGGACGGATAGAATCAATTTTCTTCATGGTAATTTTCCTCCTTATAAAATAAAAAAAGCCCGGGGAGAAGAAATCAGCGCATGCGAAATACGCTGAACCTTCCCCCTCGGGCTTTTTATGCCAATAGGTGCCTCCTGCTCTTATAGCAAGATCCTGTAGCGCTCGGTCACGGTCCCTTATCTACATAAGGCGGAACCCTAGCTACCTAGTTCCTGGTTCAATTTCGAAAAATATGTAATAGTACTGTACTTATTCTGCCACCTTTTGCTCCGAAGTTCAAGTTCGGAATGCAAATGTATAGAAACATTTGTATAGGGAAACGTACGAAAAAAGAAAGATGGGTGAGCATATGAAAGATAAAGAAAAGAAAGAAGTTCCTTTGCTATTTGCCGCACGCTTTGCTCCAGGTGAAAACCAATACTTGAACGAGCAAGAAGATGAAGAATTTCAAAAACTGCTTGTCGATGAAGCGGAGCAAAACTTAGAAGAAGAAAAATAAATACAATCACACCTGTTTATTATCCATAAGGTGGAAGAAAAGGGGACACGCGAGAAAAACAAAGGGAAAGGACGTTGTACGTGTGATTCTTTTCTATCCACCTACGGATACCCAAAGTGTCCATTCTTCAGAGAAAAATATTTATTGCTATTCCGTTTCACGATCGGATGCAATCTTATACGATTGCTCCGGTATTTTTAAATCTCCATCTGCATTCTCAGAATGCTCGATAGTCGCCTCGACCGTTCCTTCCATATATACATCACTCACCTGTTCATGCGTGGTCGCCAGCCCTCCTGATGCCTGGGATTTCGCCTGATAATCACTCGTCTCATATGTCTTGTTTCCAATTTCCTGTCCACTTCGTTGTATATCTTTGTTAGATTTGTCCGGCATGTTGTATCCTCCTCATCCTTTTTTGCATTCGAGCCGTCACTGCATTCCACCAGACTGCTCTACAATGTGCAACGCCTGATGATGTTTCGGCTCCTCCACTACTACAGTTAACAGAATATCTCGCCCGGTTATGTCGTCCTGGCCTCCATCGCTCATGCCACTTGCGCTCACATCTGCTGCCAGCAATATTCCGGCTCCCCGATTCGTTATGTCGGCGTCTAATACTGTGCTTGCAAGTGAAGGAAGCTCCCCTCCCAACGTATTCATCATCCGTTCGGTTCCTTGCCCTGAATACCGAGAGATGCGATCGATAGATAAATCAACGACTCCAAGCTCCGATAACTTCTGTGCCGCTTGTTCTGCCTCTTCCGGACTTTTAAAGTAAGCCAGTATGTTCTTTTCTGCCATCATATACTCCTCCTTCTACATTAGTGTTGAAAAAAGCACGCATTTTATACGGTACGCATCGTCTATGTTTTCAGACGCATAAATGCCTGATATTTTCCTATCCTATAAACGA
Organism: Aneurinibacillus migulanus; assembly: GCF_001274715.1. Lineage (GTDB taxonomy): Bacteria > Bacillota > Bacilli > Aneurinibacillales > Aneurinibacillaceae > Aneurinibacillus > Aneurinibacillus migulanus. The sequence continues at coordinate 3,882,243 of NZ_LGUG01000004.1, forward strand.
AGGCCAATAAAGGAGGCAGCATCGTATGAAGAAGAAAACCAACCCTGAACTAGAAATATTAGGAACACATCAGGCAGCCGTGACAGACGCATTTAAAACAATCAAAACTTCACAGCCGCAGCGTATCAATCCCCCTGAAACAGGTCCTGGTGTATATGACGAGCGAAGAGTGAATGAAGAGCAGTCGTGATGCATTTTGACGCTACAATAAAAAGCACAAGGGCACTCTACCGTGAGTGTCCTTGTGCTTTTTATTTAACATAACGCCCTTCCTTAGGAATTTCAGTTCGTTCAAAATTCTCTACTAGTGCTTCTAATCCCTGTATGAGTGACTCTCCAGACATGGGCACCCCGTGCCCTGAGACCATTGCGGACGGCTTCAGCGCAGCAAGACGTTTTACCGATTCAAAGGATGCTTGCCAGTCGGTTGTAAAATAGGCAGGTGGCCCGTGCAGTTCCTGTTTCTGTGTTATTACTTTATATAGAGATTCCTGTTCAGTGGTCGTTATTGCATCTCCCGCAATCAATATGCCGTCCGCATCGCGAAACAGGGACACATGTCCCGGTGTATGGCCGGGCGTATGAATCCATCGCCAGCCGGGCATTTCAGGTATGCTCCCATCCATGGGCAGCTTTTGCACACGAGAGCCTAAGTCGATACTGTGACGCGGAAAAAACGGAGACATCTTCGCTACTAGTCCGCTGTCAACGGAAGGGTCCGCCGGCGGATAATCCGATTGGCCTGTCAGATAGGGCATCTCTAATTCATGTGCATAGACCGGAACCTTCCACGTCTCCGTCAACTCTACGACCGCTCCGACATGATCAAAGTGACCGTGTGTAAGAATAATCGCTTCTGGACGGGTCCCTGCACCAAAATGTTCCTCCGCCGCATGAATGATTTTATCGGCTGAGCGGGGCATACCCGTATCAACAAGAGCCCATCCGTTCGTTTGTTTTGGGTCACCAACAAAGCAAATATTTACAATTTGGACAGAGTAACAATATATATCAGGCGTCACCATCTCTCCTATGCCGCTGGTGACGGAAGTAACCGGAATAAATTCATCCATATTCTAAAACGCCTCCCCTTGAAAAGAGTTGTCTTTTCCTCTTACCCAACTATTGTTTTCCTTATCATGAGAAAATATAAATCATGGGCAAAGGCAAGGAAGGAAGCCGTATGCATTACCAGATGGATGGTAATCTTTCCAGCATATGAAAAATACAAGAAGTATGATACGATGTGATTGAGGGTCTGTATGTTACAGATTCTCAATTTTTTTATCTATTAGGGAGGGTATAAACATAATGGCAAAAAGCAAATTTTGCAAAGGTCTAAATCCAGGCAAGGGGGTCATCTATAATGAACCATAGTTTAAGCTATTATCCCCTACGAAAAAGTCTTATTAAGCAATTAATTTTTATAGAAGAGAATATGGTTGAGCTTCTCGATTTATATGTAGCCTCCACTCCGATTCATGAGAGGGACTTTTCATTTTTTGAACGATACGTTTCGGAAGTCGAGAAGTTTTTATCTAATTCTGAAGAAAGCACATATCCGGCACTTGCTAAAGTATTTATCGGGAGCCAGGTAGCTTTATTGTACGAAGACGACGGCTATGTGGATCATTTCACGATTTGCTTCCCGGAAAAAAGCGATCCAACACATGGATATATCTCTTTTTTATCTCCGGTCGGCAGACAATTACTATTGCATGATTTAGATGAAAAAGTCATTCTATCAACCCCATCAGGTGAGATAAGTGTAAGTATTAAAAAAATAGAATTCAAGGATTATCAATAACGCATGTATTGGATAAGAAGCCCGGAATCTGGCCATAAGTTCTACCTTCCGGGCTTCTACTCAGGACCTCTGCATCATCTGACAGGAGCAGCTACCCCTTTACATATACGTTGTGCTTTTTGGCATATTCATAGCAAACATCAGGCATCAAGTATCGTGGATCTCCGCCAACGCTAAATTCATCGCGAATATAGCTTGAGCTAATCTCCATGTTTAGTCCTTTATGAAGCAGATCGAAATGATCAAGCTCATAATTGCGTAGCATCGGATCTTTAGCAATAATCTCAAGCATATTGTACCCTTCTCTGGCCATAACAATAAACTTATTTTCCCGGATTAACTCTTCTCCTTTGGACCAAGACGATATGTTCGCCAGATTGTCAGCCCCCATAATAAAGAAAACTTCATCATGTGGATACATCCTTTTGAAATGTTCCATCGTATCATGTGTATACTGTTCCCACGCTTCAGCCTTTAATTCGATATCGCTCGCCTCAAACTTCGGATTATCCGCTACAGCAAGCTGAAGCAGGTTCCAGCGGTGCTTTCCAGCAGTCAGCTTGCGTCCCTTATCCCCTCGATAATCAGATGATGGAACGAAAATTACCTTATCTAAATTTCGTCGAACTGCCACCGTCCAGGCTGTCCAGAGATGTGCATATGTTATTGGATCAAACGCTGAACCGTAAATGCCGTATCGAGCCATATTCATCCACTCCCCTGGTTTTATTCTGCAGCTCTGATTCTCGTTTTCACTTTCATAATGCTCTCCATCTTGTTGTCCCAGCACTTTTGGCTTAAATCAACCGGATATTCCTCTGGATTGGACGTTCGTTTATACTCCTCCCATAATAACCCCATATTCTCCTTCACGAATTCCCTAATATGTTCCAGCGTAGGACATTCATATACGAGGCGTCCATCAACGAAAATGTCTTTGTGCAAGCTTCTGGCTTCAAAGTTTGTCACGAATTTACTAATAAAGGTATGAACGGGATGAAACATTTTCAGCTTTTCTTCCGCCTGAGGCACTTCGTCTTTCATTGCAATATAGTCGCCCTCAGCACGCTGGTTGATTCGATTTACAATCCGGTAGAGCTTTTTCAATCCTGGGGTAGTTACCTTTTCCGGATTTGAACTAATTTTTATCGTATCGATCATTTTTCCTTGTTCATTTTCAATTGCCACAAGCTTATACACCGCTCCGAGCGCCGGTTGATCATAGGCTGTAATCAGCTTTGTTCCAATACCCCATGCATCAATCCTTGCACCTTGTGCTTTCAAGTTCATAATGGTGTATTCATCAAGATCATTAGACGCGATAACTTTAGTTTCTGTATACCCTGCCTGATCAAGCATCCGCCTCGCTTCTTTGGAAAGATAGGCAAGATCTCCGCTATCCAGCCGAATACCGACAAAGTTAATCGCATTACCAAGTTCTTTCGCTACCTTTATAGCAGTTTTTATGCCATGTAGTGTGTCATACGTATCCACTAAAAACACACAATCCTTATGGCGTCTTGCATATTTCTTAAATGCCGTGTATTCATCCATGTATGCTTGCACCATCGCATGGGCATGGGTACCCGATACGGGAATGCCGAAAATTTTCCCTGCCCGCACATTGCTCGTGGCGTCGAATCCTGCTACATAAGCCGCTCTTGTTCCCCAAATCGCCGCATCCATCTCATGGGCTCGCCGGGTGCCGAACTCCATCAGTGTATCGTCTCCAGCCACTTGTTTTATACGTACCGCTTTTGTTGCAATCAACGTCTGATAATTAACGATATTAAGTAAAGCCGTCTCAATTAGCTGCGCCTCGGCAAGCGGAGCCTCAATTTGCAGAATCGGCTCATTCCCGAATACCAACTCTCCCTCCCTCATAGCACGAACTGTACCCGTGAAACGTACGGTTTGCAGATATTCAAGAAAGTCTGCTCCGTATCCCAATTCTTCACGTAAATACTCGATATCGCCCTCTGTGAAACGGAAGTTTTCCAAGTACTCAATCAAGCGCTCCAACCCGGCAAAAACAGCGAATCCGTTTCCGAACGGCAGCTTTCTAAAATAAAGCTCAAATACCGCCTTTCGGTCATGCATCTGATCTTCCCAATATGTTTCCGTCATATTTATTTGATATAAGTCCGTATGAAGGGCTACACCATCATCTTTGTATGTTTTTTTCATTTGCACTACCTCCTTTTTCATTCCTTCTTCGGCGCTATTAAAGAAGAGTCGCTCCCAAACAATTCTTCATATGCTGCAAAGCCCATTCATGTCCAGCAGGATTAAAGCTGGCGACTGCATCCGTATGAACAAAAATGGTATAGCCAAGATTATACGCATCAACGCATGTATGCAAGTCACATATATCTGTGCAAACTCCTGTAATATACAAATCTTTTATGTTTCTTTCTCTAAGTTTAAGATCCAACTCCGTGCCCGCAAATGCACTATATCTTGTTTTATCCATATATAAAACATTCTCTCTGTCTTTATATTTCCTGTAGATATCCGCTAGTCGACCGTACAATTCTCTTCCAGCACTTCCCTCAATATTATGGGGTGGAAATAGCTTCGCTTCCGGATGATATGGATCATGTAGACTATGCTTATCTACAGCGAACACAACATAAGCACCGGTTGTAATTGCTTCCTCAGCAATATTGCAGAGACGTTCTTCAATTTGAATCGCTGGCTCCCCAACTGGTAGAGCTCCATCCACAAAATCCTTCGTATAATCGATAATAATAAGTCCACGTTCAGTCATATGCTATCCCTCCATTATTTAAATTATAATTATTTAATTACTAATTACTATTTGTAAAAAAACTATTTGTACACATTAAACACAGGCTCTGCCTCATTAAACCGATACAACTTAGCCGGACGATATGAATATCGGTTAGATGTTTTCGGCTTTCCATCATTGCCAATCACCAATTCTATAAACCTCAGTTTCGGCGCTTTATCGAAAAATACAGGGGAGCTTTGAATCGCTGGATCAGATACAGCTGCCAGCAACACTCCTTGTAACTCTGACAGTGTAAACTCTTGCGGCAAAAAATTGCGGGCGACCGTCGTCTGAATCATGTCTCTTTTGATAAAAGCAAGCGCGTCCTGAATGATTTGCCTGTGATCGAACGCTAATTCTAAAGCAAATGCTTCTTCCATATCAAATAATTCCACCTCCGCCGCATCATCGGCAGCCTTTCTCTTGTCGAGCTGATGCTCTGGCACAATAGCATAATGTGCATTTGAGATAATCCAACCCCTCGGATCGCGCCCAGGCTTATCATATACATTAAAATGCTTCAGATGGAGTCCGCTTACACCCGCTTCCTCTTGTAGCTCACGTTTTGCGGCTTCATAGGCTGTTTCATCCGGCTGGATAAATCCTCCGGGAAGCGCCCACTTCCCTCCTTCGATATTGGCATTCCCTTCATTATCACATGCGGCCCTTTTAATTAGCATGATTTTCAGGGTGCGTTTCGGCGGCTTTTTCGTATGCTCTGGAAGCTCTTCCGCTATAATACTAAACACAGCAATATCGCTCGTATACCCGTCAGGTGTTCGGTATTGCTTTGCATCATAATGTGCTAACGTGTCTGCTTCTGTTTGATATCGTTCCACCGTATTTCCTCCTTTCCATTGTCCGTCTCACTAATTAACTTTTTCTTAATTACTAATTGTAGTATATGTCAAAAAAGATGGAAAGTCTACCCTTTATTTTCTAAATATACACTCAAAAATTAGAAGTTTATATATAACTTGACAAAAAAACGTCTAGACGGCATAGTTTTACTTGGTCCAGCTGTGATAAGACAACTGTGATTCATCTCGCAGCAGACGGACTGTGGTTTTCTAAATTATTGGGTTTATGAAAATTTACGTTTAAAAGGGGTAACGGAATTACTTCATATGATAGAGGAGAAAAAATAATGGCATGGCTTTATGTGTTTATTGGTGGAATTATTGGATTAAAATTGATTTCTTCAGATGAAGATAAACAGCATTCAAAAATAAAAAGTAAGGTGAATGAATAATGGCGTGGATATTTCTCATTTTTGCCGGAATAGCTGAAATTGTCGGAGTGATTTGTTTGAAGCTCGCAGAAGGATTTACTCGGTTAAAGCCTACGATCGCCTTCATTGCAGTCGGTGGAATGAGCCTTTACTTACTATCCTTAGCCTTGCGAACGATACCAATCGGTACTGCATACGGGATTTGGACAGGGATTGGTTCACGTAGATACCGTTTTGGCAGGAATGCTGTTTTTTAAAGAACCAAAAGATATAAAACGTCTTCTCCTTATCTCTTGCATTATTATTGGAATCATTGGTCTTAAGGTAACTTCGGGGCATTAACCTTTTTATATCTAAAGCTTGTCGCCTATTTAACAGCAGAAACCATCAACTACATCTTTTGATACTAAGTCGATAAAAATAACAGAACATTTAGTTTTCCAGTGCAACTTATGAAGGATAATACACTAGTGTAATTTTAAGGAAATTAAAGTACTATTAAAAATAACTAATAGTTTTTTATTTACATAGGGAGAGCGAGAAAATGAAAAAACGAAAGCTGATTCTGCCAAGCCTTGCATTGGTTATGACACTAAGTACTACACCGGTTTTTGCTTCCCAGCCGTTGACCATTCAAATAAACGGTTCTGTTACTTCTACTCCTCCAGGTGTACATGTGGTGAAAGATCAAGTGATGATCCCCCTTCGTTGGGCTTGTGAGCAACTAGGAGCACGATCCATTGAGTGGGATGCGAAATCCAAAACTGTTTCCATCGAAACAAATGAAACGTATTATGCATTCACAAAGCTATTATCCTATATCCAGGCTCTAACCCCTAGGGATCAGGAGAAAGAAACAGAGATGTGGCCCCTTTCGGAAAATGCGAAGAAGATCACCCTTCCCCGCCTTTCCGATCGTGCAGTCATGCTTAATTTCCCTGAGCACCACATTGAGCCAAAAAATCCGATTACCATTTCAGTTAATGGCTCGCCTTATGCAGCTTATAGCGCTGAAATCCGCAATGATCGTATATATGTCCTGTCAGACTGGATACAGCAATTATTCAAGGCTGACGTTGCATATGATCAAAAGACAAACACCCTCTCTATTAAGGCTCCTGATAAAGAAGAGATTGAAAAGCAAATACGTACGATCGAAGAAGCACTTGTTCCCACTACCCCAGAAGAAGCAATGAAGCTGTGGGGTCGTGGAGAACAGACCCGAAGTGGAGCGCTCCAATATGCAGCCCTCTCTCCTGAGCTTCGGGAAAAAGCAATGGAACAAGTAAAAGATAGAGGAGGCTGGGTTACAGGTGGCTCGAGTCCATGGGTTGGGCCGATTACGGTAAAAGAGGAAAAGAAGTTGAGTGATACTGCCGTACAGTATACTGTAACGTATCCAGAAATTACTTCTGGCGGATCTACAACAGGTACCGAGACATTCATTGTCGAGAAGCGTACCGTAAATGAAAAGGAAGGCTGGTTTATTACAAAATTGCTATTCGCAAGCCCATATTACACTATCATTCCGGCGGAATCACAGCCTCCTGAAGAACCTATCACCTATGTCCCTCTACCCAAATAAAAAAGGCACCCTCCTACAGTATAGTTGGCCAAGCAAAAAAAATTGGCAAGCATACATTAATTGTGAACGCCATATATGGGGGTGATTTATATGCCAAATGGACGTAGACCTGTACGTGTGATTACGCTACGCCCTGGTCAAAGTGTAGCTCTCCGCTGCAACAGAGAGGTAATCATCGTTCGCTGCCGCCGTCGTCGTCGCCGTTTTGTATAAAAAGCATACTATGTAATTCCCATTCTACCACGATACGAACGCACTTCTAACAAGGTGCGTTCGTGCCTTTTGTATCTTTCATTCCTATCTTAAGCCAGCTTTCATGTTACAATCTTTAAAAAACGTTGTAGGGGATGATCATGTGAAGAAGAGGATAGGCTGTTTTCATGCTCACCATTCAAATATTGAGCATATCCAAAAAGCGCTGAGTCTTTATGATGTTGAATTGGTCCACTTTGTTGACCCAGGGTTGGATCGTATTAAAGCAGATAGGGATTACAATGCTACAATCATTCAAAAGAAAGTTAACGATACGCTTGCCTGGATTTCCCGATGCCATGTGGATGCGATTCTAATTACCTGTACTTTTTTTACTGCTAACATGTCTGATAAGGATGCTTCTTACTCCATTCCAATTATCAAAATCGACGTGCCTTTATTTTACGCGATTTGCGAGAACGAGCATCCGCAAATCCTGACTTTTACTAATCCACACACAGTACAAGGTACAATGGAGCAGTTGAAAAGCTTTGCTGACCGTCAAAATAAATCCATCCATGTTGAACCTTATTTGCTAGAAAACACGTTTGAACTTATTATGCAAAATAGAAAAGAAGAATACACAGAACGAGTAGCTAGTAAATTAAAACAAATTATAGATGAACACCCAGATAAGCGTATCTGCACAGCGCAATTATCAATGGTTTCCGCCGCAGAGAAGACCTATACGGAAACAGGTATACAGATTGGAAATCATTCGAAGTCATTAGCTGATTACCTAGAAAGAACATTACGTTTACATTGCAAATGAACGGACATACTCTATCCTAATCCATGATTGATAATTCTCCGGTAACCATTAGTGCCTGTAACGATAAAAACAGCTGGTAGTTAAAATGTGAATGACTTAAATCTTGTCCAAGTAAACTTTTAATCTTTTGCAAACGATAGCGAAGCCCGCTTATAGATAAACAAAGATCATCTGATGTTTGTTCAAGATTCCCCCCGTTTTCCAAGTATACATATAATGTTCGTAAAAGCTCTTTATTTTTAGTACAGGTAGGATTATCGTATAGTTTACCCAGCGTGTATCTTGACATTTGCTTCACGGCTTCTTCATTATTCTGGTTAATTAGCATTCCTACTACTCCAAGCGACTCAAATGACACAATATCATTTCTCTCCGTTGTCATACGAAGGGCCGTCTTTGCTTCATCGTAATGCTTACAAGCCTGATCGATAGATTTACCAGTCATGCTAATCCCTGTTCGAAACCGGTAAAGCGGATGCATTTTAGAAAGAAATTGCAACACTTCTCTACTAAAAAATTCAATCGTTTTCGTCAAGATTGATGTTGGAACTAACAGCACCCCTCCATTTGTACGCTGTGAAAATAATACATTCAATTTATTTCTCTTCAAAAACTCAGTGATTGTTTCCATGAATGCTTCATGAAAAACAAGTTCGTTTTGCAGCTTCTCTTCCACACTATGATACGCAATAAACACGATATAGTACGATTGGTTAAGATCAAGGTTGATAAAATTCCCTCGTTGAATGATGTCTTTTTTTGATGTACTTTTCCCGGATAAAATATTATCCAAAAAATACCCTTTCATCCGTTCCGTTGCTTCAAAACAGTTTTTTTCATTTAAAAGATAAATGGAGCACGCTAATGATATTCGCTCCAGTATCATAAAATCGATATCAGAAATCTTTATCGTAGAGTCGGTATAAATAAACGAGCAATACCCGGAAACCTTTTTACCGATAAAGATAGGTGCAAGTAAGCGGGTATGAGCAGTTGTAACTATCCTTTTTATTGAAAGAAATGGCGTATGCTCTTTTCTATGGTTCTCCAAATAAGATGTAAAGGAGAGATTCACATCTATATACTCATGAGGCGATAAGCCCGCGTAAGCGAATGAACGAAATTTCACATCATCAATTGTAATGGGGGTCCCAGTAGCTTCACAAACCACCTCGGCAATCGATTGCAGATTATTTCCTTTAAAGATTTCTTCGGTTAAATTGCTATAAATATTTGTGGCTCTCGTTAAATTATTCCGCTCTTCCAGCAATTTTTCATACGTATAGCCAAGCTCATCAACGATCGTGTCTTCCTTGTAATATTTCAGTTCGTTTTTTATCGTATCTTTATCGCACAAATCAATCGATTTTGCGACCCAATGGCAGCACTCGTCCCCTTTGGCTTCACATGTAACCTCTTTAACGATAACCTGTTGGTTACTAATGACAGATAAATAACCACTCGCATAGCCAACTAGAGTGTTGCATATCGGCTCATTCGCCAGGCCGTATCGGTTTACATATTCTTCGGCCTCATAAGAATGGAGCCAATTGCCTTCCATATGAATAGAGAATCTCGGTTCATTATCCCTTTTCTCGATTTTCAAATACGTTGTTTCTACACGTGCATGGCCTTTTAACGTATGCATAACTGTACCGTGCTGAATGGATTCTTGTGCTGTAGAGAAATTCATAGTTAAGGCTTTACGCGCATCATTTGAACCAAGCTCCTTACCATGACGAATAAGAAATCCTTTTAATCTCTCTTTACCAATATTACTTTCAATATCTTCCTTCAGTGTTCCGATAGCAGAAATAGATAATAAAACAACACGCTCACCATCCATATGATAGGCACCGTTTTGTTTTGTTAAGGATTTAGACGAAAAAATATTGTTAGCCATACCGATTGCAAACCCCTCTTCTGTAAAGGATTAACAAAGCCTGGTAAGTGCCACATCTACATACCTGTTATGGATTCACCTTCCCATCACCCGTACCATCAGATCGCTTAAAGGATACGTTTTACACGCGAGAGCATATCCTTTCTCTCGTTCATTATCCGGCAAGGCAGCTTTGGAAGATAACCCGACTTCATAATCTCCGGCTACGATTTTAATCTTGCACATTCCGCATCCTCCATTAAAACAACCATAAGGAAGCTTTAGAAAATTGCGTTTTGCCGCAGCCAGAATATTAGAGTTATTACTGCAACCAACTGTCTCCTGATCAAACGTAATTTCGTACATCCGCTGTTTTTTAGTAACCGCTTTCATTATATTGCTCCTCCTTTTATCTGTCCATCATTGGACCGTTTGCCATTGGGCAGCCGATCCAATAATGAACAAAAAATTACTGTTTACGAGAGGGCTAAACAAATATTTTTCGCTTCGGTAAAAAATTCAAGGCTATGATGACCGCCTTCGCGACCGATTCCGCTTTTCTTAAATCCGCCAAACGGGGCGCGTAAATCACGAACAAACCAACAATTGACCCAGATCGTTCCGGCGCGTACCTTGTGCGAAACACGATGAGCACGTTTTAAATTTTCCGTCCATATCACGCCGTTCAATCCGTATGGCGTATCGTTGGCTATATGCAAAGCCTCTTCTTCTGTATCAAACGGAATCAATGTAACGACAGGACCGAAGATTTCTTCCTGGCAAATGCGTGCTTTCGAATCTTCTTGAATGTAGACGGTCGGCTCTAAATAGAATCCAGCTTGTAAATGCTTAGCCAGGTGCGGTCGCTTTCCACCCGTTACGAGCGTTGACTGCTCCTCTGCAGCGATAGCCAGATAGCTTGACACCTTTTCATAGTGCTCTTTACTAACAAGCGGGCCCATATTCGTGTCTTCATCCTGTGGATCTCCTACCTTTAACGCTTCAGCCGCTTGTTTAAAACGTCTGACAAACTCATCAAAAATGGAACGTTGTACTAAAATACGGGAACCAGCAAGGCAGACCTGACCTGAATTCAAAAAGGCTGCTTGAATGGAAACAGGAATTGCCTTATCAAGGTCAGCATCCTCGAACACAATATTGGCCGCTTTGCCCCCCAGCTCGAAAGACACACGTTTTAGCGTATCCGCCCCCATCTTCATAATCGCCTTTCCGGTTGTCGTTTCTCCGGTAAACGAAATCAAATCGACCTCCGGATCGGCTGTCATATATTCACCTGCTGATCCCTTACCGAAGCCCTGGACCACATTGACAACGCCATCGGGGATTCCGGCTTCTTTCGCGATTTCACCGAGCAGCGAAACCGTCAGCGGTGTAGCTTCAGCTGGTTTAATAACGGCGGTATTCCCGGCTGCAAGACATGGACCTAGCTTCCATGTTGTTAGCATTAGCGGCAAATTCCACGGCGTAATTAATGCTGCAACTCCGACTGGCTCATATCTTGTATAGTTTATATATTCTTCATCCATCGGGTACGTCTCACCACCCTGCTGTTCCATGAAGTCGGCAAAAAACTTCAGATTATGGGCTGCCCGCGGGATTTCTTTTTCATATGCTACTGAATAAGGCTTGCCGACATCGAGCGCTTCCAGCCTAGCAAGCTCTTCGCGCCTCTCTATCATAATCTCGGCCATTCGGCGAATTCGCTTCGAACGTTCGCTTACAGGCATCGTTCGCCAAGATCCTTCGAATGCGCGCCGTGCCGCCTGGCATGCACGTTCGACATCTTCCTTTGTCGCTTCATGCACCCGTGCAATCAACTCCTGTGTTGCCGGGTTTGTCACATCAAATGTTGATCTTGTACTCGATTCCACATATTTACCATCAATGAACAACTTAACTTCACGAACCGTTGTTGCAACTTTACTCATTTCATTCACCTCGCTGTGAATTTTCCCTTCTTTTCTTCACGGACACTCCAGCAATTCCCCAGTGTGCTGGCTCCATTTCATTGATAAATACCCGGACACTCTCAATGGGAGCCTCCAAAACATCACTGACCGTATTCGTTACTTCTTTAATGAGCTTCTCTTGCATTTCAGGAGAACGGCCTTTGATAATATTGATTTGGATAAATGGCATGAACTTTACTCCTTTAATTACGTAGTAAATACTACCTGAACAGCTCCGAGGCCATCAAATCCTACGGAAAACACATCGTTCTTCTTAATCCTAAACGCTTCGGTCAACGCCCCGCTTAGTACTATCTCTCCGGCTTTCACGAATTGGCCTCTTTCCGCCAGCTTGTTAACCATCCAGGCAACTGCTCTTGCAGGATGTCCCATAACAGAAGCACCGGTGCCTGTAGCCATGACTTGTCCGTTTTTCTTAAATACGCTCCCGATTACTTTCAAATCAAGATTATCTATGTTTTCAATTCTATCTCCTAGAATAAAACGGGAGGATGAAGCATTGTCCGCAATTACGTCTGGAAGCGTAAATTTAAAATCCCGGTACCGGCTGTCGATGATTTCAAATGCAGGCATAACATAGGCAGTAGCCGTCAGCACTTCTGGAACTGAAACCGGGCCTTTGATATCTCGCTCGAATACAAACGCTATTTCCGGTTCAATTTTCGCATGAATGAACGGCTGTAACGAAATAGGATCGTGCTGGTCAAGCTCCATGTCGTCCAACAATACACCGTATAACGGTTCATGAACCCCCATCATCTTTTGCTTGGCCACGCTTGTAAGCCCCAATTTGTGTCCTCGGAGGCCACTGAAAAACTAGCGTTTTTTAGAGTAACTAAATTGATTCATCAAAAAAGACGACTCTAATTCAGTATTTGAATGCAGAGTCGTCTTTTTCCCCGTTATCACTAGCTGTATCTCTCGCTTTTAACCCATTAGTTTCAATATCCTTTTCAAATTCACTGTAAATATAGCCATTGCCCCTTGTAATTCCATACCAATAAGACCCGAGGATGACGCCACATCATACCCGTGTCGGTGCTTTAACTCACTATTTTTAGCTTCAATTTTATATCGTTCTTTCGATTTTTCTTTAAAATACTCACTTTCTTGAAATTTTTCCTGTTCTACATGTTCGTTGGATTTAATACTAACAGAATAACTCTTGCTTTTGGCTCCTTCTTTATAACATCCTTCTTTAAAGGAACATCGCTTACACCTTTCAATATCAAAATAGTACGTATTTTTTTGATTTTTACCTACCCCTTTTTTTCCTTGTCGAGCTTTCCGGATCGCCATATGTCCTGCTTTACATACATACATTCCTGCATCTTTATTGAATTCAAATTCATCTTCCTTCTTTCGATTCCCTTGTGTAACGGAAG